>PWLI01000016.1 GCA_003559415.1 Clostridiales bacterium
AAATCACGTGAAATATTTCTTTTTCCCCGGGTCCGTATAGGTTTTTTTGCTTAACTAACATTGAAGGAGGGCTTAAGATGTTGCAGGCATTTTTCAGTCTCATTTTGCTTGGAGGAACCGGTGTTGCCCTTTTGGGTCAATGCCTAATCCAAGTCAGCGGGCCAGCTGTTTTGGGCATAGCTGCTGTAATGTTTTTCTTCGGTTTTGGCCTCTACGCCCAGGCCAAGTCGCTGAGGGGATAGATTATGAAGCGCTATATTTTTGTCATGGCCTGCAGTCTGGCAGGAGTTTTGGCTACCTGGTATATGAACATCCATCTGGATTTAGGTCCGGTTGTTGCCTCAGGGTTGGTGGGCGTTGTTGCTGCTCTTATTTTTAATACTGAACAGGCAGTTGCAATCTACACTGCTTCTTTCGCCGGCATGTCCTCAGCGGCAGTGCTGGGCAGCTTGCCCATGGTATTGCTGGCCGGTGCCTTGGTGGGGGTAATCTTCATGCTGGCTTTGCCGGTGTATCAGGGGTTTGGCGGCAAGCTGGGCACCATTGCCTCATGTGCTGTGCTGCTGACAATGCTTGTTTTTGGCTAATAGGGGGTGGGATCTGTGTTTTTGCTGCAAGTGATTATAACCTGCTGGCTGGCCGGAATGGCCACTTGGCGTCTTCATCATCATCTTCAGCGGGGGCCTGTTCTGGCCTCTGCTGTTGTCACTTTGGTAGCCGGCCTGGTGCTTCCTGCCACATTCGAAAATGGTCATGTCTTGGCAGCTGTGGCTGCCTGCGGGTCATATGTGGGCATGTCAGCCAACATACGGCTGAGCACCACGCTGGAAATTTCAGCGGCCCTTGTGCTGGCCAGTGTGTTATTCGCTGTTTCAGCCAATATTTTCATGGGTGTGGGGGGCAGGTTGGGCACCATCGCTGCAATAAGCGCCATGACTGTCTGGGGGTGCTCCCAGTTGCTGAAACAGGGGGCCCTGGCCCGGGGAGTAGTTGCCCGAATTATGTTGCGTGTGTTTCGTTAGCCCAGGATGGGACAAGTCTTGGGGTTGGGTATCGGGGGCTAATGGTGTATTATATAAGAGATATTTATGTAGTTGCTGGGAGGGTTTGGCTTGGAAAACTGCAACTGTGAAAACATGGCAAAACTTGATGAGGTTTTAGCCAAACACACGGGCAAGCCCGGGGCGCTTATCCCCGTGTTGCAACAGGCCCAGGATGTGTTTGGCTACCTGCCCCGGGAGGCCATAACCAGGGTGGCAGACAAACTTTCCCTGCCGCTGAGCCAGGTTTACGGGGTTGCGACCTTTTATGCCCAGTTTCATCTCAAGCCCCGGGGGCGCAACATAATCCGGGTCTGTGTGGGCACAGCCTGCCACGTCCGGGGGGCGTCGCTGCTGTTGGACAGCATTCGTGACCAGTTGGGCATTGAAGGCGGCGAAACAACCTCTGACCTCAAGTACACACTGGAGCCGGTGGCTTGCATCGGCGCCTGCGGCCTGGCGCCGGTATTGATGTTCAATGACCAAACCCACGGCCGCCTGACACCGGATAAAATAGCACAACTGCTGAAATAATTAACCATGGAGGTTACCATGAGCAAAATTACCTCAATACGGCATCTGGATGAAATCGCCCAATCGGTGCCAAAGAAGCATGCCCGTACCCGGGTCATTGTCGGCCTGGGCACCTGTGGCATTGCCGCCGGGGCCTCGGATGTTGTTGACGCCGTAACCCAGGCGGCAGAACAACTGAGCCTGGACGTGGAAGTGGTGCGCACCGGTTGTATCGGCATGTGTGAGCAGGAACCTCTGCTGGACATTCAGCCTGCCGGCAGCAACAGCCGCATTACCTACGGCAAAGTCACCCCGGAGCTGGCCAGGCAGATAATGGAAACCCATGTGGCCCAGGGCCGGGTGTTGGACTCTGCTGCCATTGCCCGCTTGGAAGAAGGTGACAGCCAATGACCGAGCAAAAGAGCATTCCGACCTATGAACAACTGGGCTTTTTCGGCAAGCAGGTGCGGGTGGCCTTGGCCAACTGCGGCCGCATTGACCCGGAACAGATAAATCAGTACATAGCCGCCGGCGGCTACCGGGCGCTGGGCAAGGCGCTGCTGGACATGGCCCCGGAAGAGGTAATCAGCCAGGTCAAGGATTCCGGGCTGCGGGGTCGGGGCGGTGGCGGTTTTCCCAGCGGGCTTAAGTGGGAATTTGCCCGCAACGCCCCCGGCGAAGAGAAACACCTGATTTGCAATGCTGATGAGGGAGACCCCGGCGCCTTTATGGACCGCAGCATTTTGGAGGGTGATCCCCATAGCGTAATCGAAGGCATGGCCATTGCCGCCTATGCCATCGGTGCCCGGCATGGCCACATATACGTGCGGGCCGAGTACCCTTTGGCCATCAAGCGGCTGCGCACCGCCATTGCCCAGGCCGAGGAAATGGGGCTGTTGGGTGATGATATTTTTGGCAGCGGCTTTGATTTTTCATTGCGCATAAAAGAAGGGGCAGGAGCCTTTGTTTGTGGAGAGGAAACGGCGCTGATGGCTTCCATTCAGGGCCTTAGAGGCATGCCCTGGCCCCGGCCGCCCTTCCCGGCCCAAAAGGGCCTGTGGGGTCATCCTTCCAATATAAACAACGTGGAAACCTTTGCCAACGTTCCCCGGATAATCGCCCGGGGAGGGGAGTGGTTTGCGGCCATTGGCACCGAAGGCAGCAAGGGCACCAAGGTCTTTGCCCTGACCGGCAAAATTGCCAACACCGGGCTGGTGGAAGTGCCCATGGGCATCAAGCTGCGGGAAATCATCTATGACATCGGCGGCGGCATCAGCGACGGCGGTGAATTCAAGGCTGTACAGATTGGCGGCCCCTCGGGCGGCTGCATACCGGCAGAGCTGTTGGACCTGCCCATAGACTATGACTCGCTGACAGAAGTCGGCGCCATGATGGGATCCGGCGGGTTGGTGGTCATGGACAACAAAACCTGCATGGTGGATCTGGCCCGCTACTTTCTGGTTTTCACCCAAAGCGAATCCTGCGGCAAGTGCACTCCCTGTCGGGATGGCACCAAGCGGCTGTTGGAAATGCTCAACCGCATAACTGAGGGCCGTGCAGGGCTTGAAGATTTGGACTTGCTGATGGATTTGGCTGAAACGGTTAGAAAGACTTCGCTGTGCGGCCTGGGCCAGACTGCGCCCAATCCCGTGCTCAGCACGCTTCGCTATTTCCGGGATGAATACGAGGCCCATATAGAACATAAAAGCTGTCCGGCGGGGGTATGCCCGGAACTGTTGGTCTACAGCATTGATGAAGTCAAATGTGTGGGCTGCACCTTGTGTGTCAAGGCCTGCCCGGTGGATGCCATCCGGGGCAAGCCCAAGGAGCCCCACTGGATAGAACGGGAAAAATGCATCAACTGCGGCGCCTGTGACCAGGCCTGCAAGTTCGATGCGGTAAACAGGAGTTAGGGGGGAGCGACATGAAGAAAATCAACCTGACAATCAATGGCATGACGGTAACCGCCCCTGCCGGCTCCACCGTGCTGGAGGCGGCCCGCCTGGCCGGGGTGGATGTGCCCACTCTTTGCCACCACAGGGAACTCACCGCCGACGGCTGTTGCCGCATGTGCGTGGTTGAGGTGGAGGGCAACCACAACCTCCCTGCATCCTGCGTGTTGCCCGCCAGCGACGGTATGAAGATTGAGACTGAATCCCAGGCAGTTGTCACCGCCCGGAAAAACATTCTCCGCCTGATGTTGTCCAATCATCCCCTGGATTGCCTGACCTGCGAAACGGCAGGCGGTTGCCGGCTTCAGGATTACTGCTACCGCTATGATGTGGGTGAAACCACCTTCATCGGCGATGTGGCCGACCGTCCCAAGGTTCAGTGCAACCCCTTTATCTTGCGGGACTACCGCAAGTGCATACTCTGCGGCCTCTGTGTCCGCGCCTGCCGGGAAGTTCAGTGCAACGATGCCATAGACTTTATCAACCGCGGTTTTGAATCCCAGGTGGCTGCGCCCTTTGGCGAAGGCCTGGAAGAGGGTGGCTGCACTTTTTGCGGCCTTTGCCTTGACCTGTGCCCCAGCGGCGCCTTGCAGTCGCTGGTGGGCCATGGTGAGGGACGGGTTTGGGAAAGGAAAACTGTCACCACCACCTGTACCTATTGCGGGGTGGGCTGCCGGCTTAAGCTTCAGGTAAACGACGGCCAAGTGGTGGGCATCTCGCCGGACTTTGACGGCCCTGTCAACCGCGGCCATATGTGTGTCAAGGGACGGTTTGGCTGGGACTTTATTCACAGCCCCAACCGCCTGAAAACTCCCCTGGTGCGCAAGGATGGCCGCCTGCAGGAGGCCACCTGGGATGAGGCGCTGGATGCGGTGGCCCGGGGCCTGGAGCAGACCCGGGATCAACACGGCTCATCTGCCCTGGGAGTGTTGAGCTCTGCCCGTTGCACCAACGAAGAAAACTATCTGTTGCAAAAGTTGGCCCGGGTGGCGCTGGGCACCAACAACATCGATCACTGCGCCCGTCTCTGACACGCCCCCACTGTGGCCGGTCTGGCCACCGTACTGGGCAGCGGCGCAATGACCAACAGCATCGACGACGCAACAAAGGCAAGTACTATTTTACTGATGGGCTCCAATGCCACCGAGACCCATCCGGTTATCGGCGCCAAGATAAAACAGGCAATCAGGAAAGGCAGCAAGCTGGTGGTGGCCGACCCGCGCAAAACCGAGCTGGCCCGGCTGGCAGACATCCATCTGCAGCTTAAGCCCGGCACCGACGCCGCCTTGCTCAACGGCCTGTTGCACATAATAATTGACAAACACCTTGTGGACAAGGAATATATCAGCCAACATACTGAGGGGTATGAGCAGCTGGCGGAACAAGTCAAGTCTTACACTCCCGAGCGGGTGTCAGCCATTACCGGCGTGCCCGTCCACCTTATACACCAGGCGGCGCTGACTTATGGCCGGGCTGCTGCTGCTGCTGTGCTCTATACCATGGGCATTACCCAGCACAGCAACGGGACCGACAATGTGCTGGCCATTGCCAATTTGGCCCTGGCCACCGGCAACCTGGGCCGCCCCGGCACCGGCATCAACCCCTTGCGGGGCCAGAACAACGTCCAGGGTTCCTGCGACATGGGCGCCTTGCCCAACGTCCTGCCCGGATATGTGCCGGTGGAGCAGGCAAATCAACGGTTTGGCCAAATATGGCAGGCCCAACTGCCGGAACAAAAGGGAATGACGGTGGGCCAGATGATAGACGGCGGAGTCCGTGCCCTCTATGTCATGGGCGAAAATCCCATGCTCAGCGATCCTGACGGCAGCCATGTGGCCCAGTGCCTGGACAACTTGGACTTTTTGGTGGTTCAGGACATCTTCCTGACCGAAACGGCGGAACGGGCCGATGTTGTGCTGCCGGCAGCAAGTTTTGCTGAAAAAGAAGGCAGCTTTACAAACACTGAACGGCGGGTGCAAAAGGTCAACCAGGCCATCGCTCCGGTGGGGCAGAGCCGTCCCGACTGGCAGATAATCTGTGACATCGCTCAGCGGTTGGGGCACAATTGGCATTACAGCTTCCCCGGGGAGATTTTTGCAGAAATTAACCAGGCGGTGCCGGCCTATGGCGGTTTTGATTACAACTCTTTGGAGTCCGATGGGCGACACTGGCCCTGCCCCGAAACCGACCACCCCGGCACACCAATTCTCCACGCCCAGGGTCCTGCCCGGGGCAGAGGCGTGTTCACTGCTGTGGACTACAAAGGCCCCGGTGAAGCGGCCGACGAGCAATATCCATACACACTGACCACCGGGCGCATATTGTTCCACTACCATACCGGCACCATGACCCGCAATGCCCGGGGCCTGGGCAAGCACCGGAAAGAGGAACAGGCGGAAATCAACCCCGCCGATGCCGCTGCCCTGGGCATAGCCAGCGGCGACAGGGTGAAGATTACATCCCGCCGGGGTTCGGTGGAGACGGCTGTTATTGTCACCGACCGGGTGCCGGAAAAAGTGGTATTCATGACCTTCCATTTCCGGGAATCGGCAGCCAACATTTTGACCGGTAACTTTGTCGATCCGGTAAGCCTGACACCGGAGTTAAAGGTGGCTGCCGTAGCCATCGAAAAAGTTGTCTGACCGGGGCGGTATTGCCGCCCTTTCTCGTGTTGCCAAGCCCGGGGGAGAATGTTAAAATTATAACAAGCCTTTGAAAGGGGAGGGAGTTTATGCCAGGTAAGATGCAGAGGATTCCCGATGTGGTCATTCGCCGGTTGCCTGTTTATCTTCGTTACCTCCATCAGTTGCAAGAGTATGAGGTGGAAACCGTGTCCTCACAACAGATGGGGGTGGACCTCAACCTTAACCCCGCCCAGATTCGCAAAGATTTGTCAATCTTTGGCGATTTCGGCATAAAAGGCATGGGTTACAAGGTGGCAGAGCTGGCGGAGCAGATTTCAGAAATTCTCGGCCTGAACAAGGAAATCCCCATTGTCTTGGTGGGAGTGGGTAACCTGGGCGCTGCTCTGTGCCGCTATAACCGTTACCAGGAATCCGCCACCAAAATAATTGGCATATTTGACGGACACCCTTCAAAAATAGGCCAGCAACACGGTTCCCTGGAAGTGCGGCCCATGGAAGAGTTGACGGAATTTGTTCAGCAACATAAGGTCAAGCTGGCGATTCTGGCAACACCTCCGGCGGCGGCTCAATCTGTTTGCGATGCCCTGGTGGCGGCAGGGATTAAGGCAATATTAAACTTCGCGCCGCTGTTGTTGCAGGCCCCGCCCCATGTTCGCGTAAGCAATGCAGACGTTACTTCTGAATTGCAGGCGTTGGCCTACTATTTGCATGGTTAGATTGTAGAGTGTTGTAATCCGAGGAGGACGCCATCGTGACACCCTATCGGCGAGAGCGGGACCTTCTGGGGGACCGGGAAGTGCCCCAGGATGTTTATTATGGAATACAAACCGCCCGGGCCATGGATAATTTTCCCATTACCGGCTACAAGCCCCATCGGGAGATGGTGCTTGCCCTGGCCCACGTAAAAAAGGCTGCAGCCCGGGCCAACATGGATGTGTTGCGGCTGAACAGTAAAATCGGCCAGGCCATTGTTGATGCCTGTGATGAGGTCCTCGCCGGCAAATTTCACGACCACTTCACCGTAGATGTGATTCAGGGCGGAGCTGGCACCTCCTACAACATGAATGCCAACGAAGTAATCGCCAACCGGGCCATTGAATTGCTGGGTGGAGACAAGGGCAGCTACACCACCGTTTCTCCCAACACCCATGTAAACATGGCCCAGTCCACCAACGATGTGTTTCCCACGGCCATAAAAATCGCCTCTCTCAACCTGGCTGAAGGGTTGCTGGAGGCGCTGGAGACGCTGATTCAGGCGCTGACAGAGAAGGAGCAGGAGTTTGACGGTGTTATCAAGATGGGCAGAACCCATCTCCAGGATGCAGTCCCCATCCGCCTGGGCCAGGAGTTTGGCGCCTGGGCTGCTGCCCTGACCCGGGACAGCAAACGCATCCGCCAGGCGCTGGACGGGCTGTGCCACGTCAACATGGGCGCCACCGCTGTGGGCACCGGTCTTAACGCCGATGTGGATTACATAAAAAAAGTGGTCTGTTACCTGGCTTCCGCCACCAGCCTGCCGCTGGTTCAGGCGGAAAACATGGTGGATGCGACCCAAAACGCCGATGCCTATGTCACAGTTTCAGCTGCTTTGAAAACATGTGCCGTAAATCTTTCCAAGATGGCCAATGACCTGCGATTGCTGGCGGCGGGGCCACGTTGTGGCCTCAACGAGATTAACTTGCCGGCCATGCAGCCCGGGTCATCTATAATGCCCGGGAAAATAAACCCGGTTATGGCGGAAGTGGTCAACCAGGTTGCCTTCCAGGTTATCGGCAACGACGCCACCGTCACCATGGCTGCCGAAGCGGGACAGTTGGAACTAAACGTCATGGAGCCGGTTATGACCTTCAACCTGCTTCAGTCACTGGACATAATGCGCAACGTCATGCGGGTATTTGCCGCCAAGTGTGTCCGGGGTATCACCGCCAACGTCCAGCGCTGCCGCCAGATGGTGGAACAAAGTGTCGGCATAATAACCGCCATCAACCCCCATGTGGGCTATGAGACAGCTTCCCTGATTGCCAAGGAGGCCATTACCACCGGCCGGCCGGTGCGGGAAATTGTGCTGGAGCGGGGGATATTGACGGAAGAAGAATTGGACATCATCTTGAATCCCCAGGAAATGACCAGGCCCGGCATCGCCGGTGAACGACTGCTGAAAGAATAGGTTGTTAAGAAAAGCTTTTGTTAACATATAGATAAGGGGTGATTCGTTTGAGTAAGAGCTTTTCCGGAGGCATTCATCCAGCTTACAACAAAGCAATGACTGCCGAAATTCCCATCGCTGACATGCCATTGCCTGACAAGGTCAGGCTGCCCCTCAGCCAGCATATTGGCGCTCCCTGCAAGCCGCTGGTGGCCAAGGGCGACACCGTTGCCATGGGGCAGAAGATAGCTGACAGCGACAGTTTCGTCAGCGCTCCCATCCATGCCAGCGTGGCGGGAGAAGTGGTGCTGGTGGATGACCAGGCCATTGAAATCAAGACTGACAAGGAAAAATCCCGGTTTTCCGGGGCAGCCCAGAGTTACAACAACCAGGGCGAGCTGCGGCAAATAATCCGGGAGGCGGGCATTGTCGGCCTGGGTGGCGCCACATTCCCCACCCACGTCAAGGTCACTCCGCCGGAAGGTGTTACCATCCACACCTTTATGATCAACGGTGCGGAGTGCGAACCCTTCCTGACCACCGACCATCGGGTTATGCTGGAACAAGGGCAAGAGATGATTGCCGGCAGCAAACTGCTGATGGAGGCCTGTGGCGCGGAAAAAACCATCATCGGGATTGAGAAAAACAAACCCGATGCCATTGAACACATGTCCAAGCTTATTGCCGATGAACCGGCTTTTGCCGTCACGGGCGTACAGGTCAAGTACCCCCAGGGCTGGGAAAAGCAATTAATCAAATCGCTGGTGGGCCAAGAGGTTCCCGATAAGGGACTGCCCCTGGACCTGGGGATTGTGATGAACAATGTGGCCACCGCCGTTGCCGTGCACCGGGCGGTGGAGTACGGGGAACCGCTGCTCAACCGGGTGGTCACCGTGTCCGGATCCGGCATCAACAAGCCGCAGAATGTCCGGGCGCCGCTGGGCACCAGTGTGGCAGACCTGGTGGAGTTTTGTGGCGGGCTTAAGCCCGAGGCGGCCAAGATTATCGATGGCGGCCCCATGATGGGCAGAGCCCTGTCCACCCTGGACACCCCGATTACCAAGGGCACTTCCGGGATTTTGGTTTTCAACCGTGATGAGGTGCACCTGTTCAGCGAAGATCCCTGCATCCGCTGTGCCAGCTGTGTGGACGCCTGTCCATCCCGCCTGCTTCCCAACTACCTGGCCCTTTATGTCAAGCGGGAAATGCTGGATGAAGCAGAGGAAATTAACCTGATGAGCTGCATTGAGTGCGGCTGTTGCAGCTACGTTTGCCCGTCCAAGATTCCGTTGGTTCACTACTTCCAGCGGGGCAAACAGGAAATAAACGCAAGGAATCGCAACCAGTGATTGCGCTGAGAACGGAGGGAGAACTATGACAGATAAATTCGTCGTCGGCCCGTCACCCCACGTACTGGGCCCCAAGACTGTTAAGAGTGTTATGTGGGAAGTGGTTATAGCCCTGGCGCCGGTGAGCATCGCGGGGATTCTGCTCTTCGGCCTGGATGCCCTGCTGGTGCTGGTTACAGCCACTGTTACTGCGATGATTCTGGAAGCATTGGTGTTGCACCGCAACCTCAAACCGGCCAGCATCCTGGGAGACGGCAGCGCCGCTGTCAGCGGCCTGATACTGGGCCTGATTCTGCCGCCGTCCACACCGCTGTGGATGGTTGTGATAGCGGCTGCGGTGGGAATATTGTTGGGCAAGCACGCCTTTGGCGGTTTGGGTAACAACATCTTCAACCCCGCCTTGGTGGCCCGGGCATTTGTGTTTATGTCCTGGCCGGTGGCCATGACTACCTGGCATGGGCCATTGTCTCTCAGTGACTGGACCACCCGGGTGTCTGTGGATGTTGCATCTTCCGCCAGCCCCCTGGGCGGCGCCCAGCACGGCCTGATGGAAATGTTCCTGGGCCAGACTGCCGGCTCCATCGGCGAAACATCGGCCCTGGCAATACTGCTGGGAGCGATATTCCTGATTGTCCGTGGCCACATCGACTGGCGGGCGCCCTTGGGATACGTTGGCTCCGCCGCTGTTGTGGCAGCGATTTACAGCTTTTTGGGCGGCGATTTTGCCCTGACAACCATCGCCTGGCAACTGATGGCCGGAGGCCTGCTCTTTGCCGCCGTATTCATGATTACCGACATGGTGACCAGCCCTGTGACCAAGACAGGACGTCTGCTGTTTGGCATCGGCTGTGGCCTGATTACCATGGTCATTCGTCTTTACTTAAGCGCTCCTGAAGGGGTTACCTATGGGATTCTGTTCATGAATGCCATGGTTCCCCTGATTGACCGTTATACAGTTCCTAAAGTTTTTGGGGAGGTGAAAAGCCGGTGAAAGCAGCTCTGCGTATGATATTTGTGCTGGGGCTGATAGCTGCAGTGGCAGGGGGCGCCCTGGCTGGCGTCAATGCCTGGACTGCTCCAATCATTGAAGAAAACACCGCCACCCGGCTGCAGGAGACCCTGGCCAGCGTGCTGGATGCCGATGAGTTTGAACTGCAGGAAGACACCGAGCAAACGCTGTGGCATGGTTACCGCAACGGCGAGCTGATGGGCTATGTGGTTCGATTGCGTGTCGGGTCCTACAGCCCCGCCGGCATTGACACCCTTGTGGGTTTGGACACAGAAGGCAATGTCCAGGGAGTGTTCATATTCGGACACAGCGAGACCCCTGGCTTGGGTGACAAAATAGAAGAGAAGTGGTTTTTGGAACAGTTCATCGGCTTGGGCATCGGCGATGACATCGCCCGGGGCGTGGACGTGGACGGCATCACCGGCGCCACTGTTTCCGCCAACGCCGTCATGACCGCGGTGCGCAACAGCGTGCGCTTTGTCGGCGAATATGCCGGGCTTATCGATGAACCGGGAATTATCAACCTGGCCGATGTGCCCGACGGCACCTACACCGGTACTGCCCGGGGATTCATTGACAACATTGTTGTGGAAGTGACAATTGAGGACGGCAAGTTGGTGTCTGTGGTAGTGATTGAAGAGAATGAAACTGCCAGCTATGCCGGCCCGGTCTATGACCAACTGCCCCAGGCCATGGTTGATGAGCAGAAAATCGACGTGGACATCGTTTCCGGTTCCACTGGCACCAGCCAGGGGCTGATCAACGCTGTCAAGGACGCCTTGGCCCAGTTCGCAACCGGTGACATCGAGATCGACCAATTGGCCGGCGGCATCTACCGGGGCGAAGCCCTGGGCTATGACGGCAAGATTGTGGTGGAAGCAGAAATAGTTGATGGCCAGTTGGTAGCCGTGACTGTGCTGGAACACAATGATACACCCGGCATAGGCGGCGTTGCCTTTGAGACCATGATTGAAAGGTTGTTGGCTGCCCAAACTTTGGATGTGGACGCAGTAAGCGGCGCCACCCACAGCAGCCAGGGCTTGCTGGATGCTCTCAAGGATGCATTCAGGGGAGCTCCGCGGATTGAAATAAGCCGCATGGAAGACGGAACCTACTTTGGCGAAGCTGAATCCTTTGGCGGGCTGTTGAAGCTCAAGGCAGTGGTGGCCGACGGCCAGCTGGTTTCTGTGGAAGTGTTGGATCACAGCGATACCCCCAGCTATGCAAACCCCGCCTTTGAGGAAATGATTGAAGACCTGCTGGCTGCCCAGACGCTGGACGTGGACCTGGTCAGCGGCGCCACCATCAGCAGCCAGGGCCTGCTGGACGCCCTGAAGGCTGCATTGGGTTCTGCTCCCCGTCTGGATCTTTCCCAGGTTCCCGACGGCACTTACACCGGACGGGCTGATTCCTTCGGCGGTGAGCTGGAACTTGAAGTCACTGTGGCCGACGGTGTAATCACCGACATCACAGTGGTCAGCCACAGCGACACTCCCGACTATGCAAACCCCGCCTTTGAAGAATTGGCGGAAACAGTTGTTGACGAACAAGATATTTACGTCGATGCAGTCAGCGGCGCAACTATCTCTTCCCGGGGATGGCTTTCGGCCCTGGAAGAAGCCCTGCGCCAGGCTGTGACCGATTAGGAGGTGGCAACGTGTTTGGCAAAGAATTAATTCGCGGCATTTACACAGAGAACCCCGTCTTTCGCCTGCTGTTTGGCCTTTGCCCCGCCTTGGCGGTGACCACCGCTGCCGACACGGGGCTGGGAATGGGTTTGGCCACCACAACGGTGCTGCTGGGATCCAACCTGGTTGTTTCCCTGCTGAAAAATGTCATCCCGCCAGCAGTGCGCATACCCAGCTTTATCGTCATCATTGCCACCTTTGTTACGCTGGTGGGCATGACGATGGAGGCGTTTTTCTACCCGATGTTTGAAGCGCTGGGGATATTCATTCCCCTGATTGTGGTCAACTGCCTGATCCTCGGTCGGGCCGAAGCCTTTGCGTCCAAAAACACCCTGGGGCGCTCACTGGTGGACGCCATTGTCATGGGCATTGGCTTTACAATCAGCCTGGGCTTGCTGGGCGCGGTACGGGAAATCCTCGGTTCCGGTTCCATCCTTGGATTTCAACTGGTTCCCGGTACGGTGGACATGGCCCTGGTCTTTGCACTGCCACCGGGTGCCTTTATCAGCCTGGGGCTGATGCTGGCAGCGCTGAACTATATAGCAATCCGCAGGAAGGAGGCCTAGACAATGAGTGAATACGGTTTGTTTATGATCTTTTTTGCCGCTGCGTTTTTCAACAACTTCGTGCTGATTCAGTTTCTGGGCATATGTCCCTTCCTGGGTGTTTCCAAGCGGGTGGAGTCCTCCCTGGGCATGGGCATGGCAGTGCTTTTTGTTATGACCCTGGCCTCGCTGATCACCTGGATGCTCCATGAGTTTCTGCTCTTCCCCCTGGGATTGGATTACCTTCGCACCATTACCTTTATTCTGGTCATTGCTTCACTGGTCCAGTTTGTGGAGCTGTTTGTGCAAAAGGCCAGCCCAACGCTGTACAAGGCCCTGGGCATTTTCCTGCCGCTTATTACCACCAACTGTGCAGTAATGGGCCTGGCGATTATGAATGTAACTGAAGGGCTCAACATTATCCAGACGCTTGTTCACGCCCTGGGCGCAGCTGCCGGCTTTACCCTGGTGCTGGTAATGCTGGCGGGGTTGCGGGAGCATCTGGAAATACACGATGTGCCCAAACCCTTGGCAGGAGTGCCTGTTGCACTGCTGGCAGCGGGAATACTGGCCCTGGCTTTCTCAGGGTTTGTACTCTAAGGGGGGATAGAAGATGGATTTTGTAAGTGACATTCTCATTCCTGTGGCCAGCCTGGCTGGCCTGGGCCTGATATTCGGAGCGCTGTTGGCTGTTGCCAACAAAGTGTTCATGGTGAAAGTAGACAAAAGAGTAGCTGACATCTCCGAAGTGCTGCCCGGCATCAACTGTGGCGCCTGTGGCTACCCCAGCTGTTCTGCCTTTGCTGAGGCGGTGGCTGCCGGCAAGGCGCCGGTCAACGGCTGTGTGCCCGGCCGGGCCGAGGTGGCGGAAAAGGTCGGAGATATCATGGGCGTGGAGGCAGAGGCCGACGAGCGCTTTGTGGCCAAACTGGCCTGCCGCGGCACAGAAGATGTGGCCCGGGACAAGCTGGAATACTACGGCGCCGCCGACTGCCGCTCTGCCATGCTTATCGAAGGCGGCCCCAAGGCCTGCGCCTATGGTTGCATGGGCCTGGGTACCTGTGTCGAGGTCTGCCCCTTTGGCGCCATCACCATGGGTGAAGAAGGGCTGCCATTGTTTGAAGATGAGCTTTGCAACGGCTGCCGTCGCTGCTTTAAAGCCTGCCCCAAAGATGTGATTCGCATGGTTTCTGTCAACGCTGAAGTTGATGTGGCCTGCAACAACCACGACAAGGGTGCTGCGGTGCTCAAGGCCTGCAAGGTCGGTTGTATCGCCTGTGGCAAATGCGTCAAGGTATGCCCTGAAGATGCAATTGAAATGGTGGACAATTTGGCGGTTATCGACTACCACAAATGTACAAACTGTGGCGCCTGCATCGAGGCCTGCCCCACCAATGCCATAGTCCGTCTTTCGCCGGTAATTTAAGCCGGTCATTACCGGTAGTCGGGGGGTGTGCTGATGATTCGCTTCAACCACATAATGTTTCTGTTTATGCTGCTGTTTTGGGTTGTGGTGGCGGGATTTACCGTGCCCAGCCTGGTGTTGGGAGTGGTGCTTGCCGCCGCAATTTCCTGGTACAACCGTGACCTGACCGACTCTTTGATCCAGGACAAGTGGTACTTCAGCGGCAAGAAAGTGATGATGTTGTTACTCTATACTGCCAGCTTGTTATGGCAAATTGTGTTGGCCAACATCGACCTGGCCCGGATTGTGCTCAATCCCCGATTGCCGATACAGCCAGGGGTGGTGCGCTTCAACCCGGGGCTGAAAACAGACCTGAGCAAGACACTGTTGGCCAACTCCATAACCCTGACCCCCGGTACGCTGGCAATTGACATTGAAGAAGACGAATTTACAGTACACTTCCTGACACTGGCTTCTGCCCAGAACGTTGTGGAGTGGCCGCTTATCCACTGGCTGCGGAAAATGGAGGAGGCATAAACATGGAAAATTTCCTGATTGGTGTTTGCATTGCTCTCATGGCCATGATGTTTGCCTGCATGGTCCGGGCGGTAATTGGGCCCAGCGCCATCGACCGGGTGCTGTCCATCAACATCATCGGCACCAAGACAGTGGTTATAATCAGCGTTATTTCCTATGTTTTTGGTGAGAGCTTTTTCCTGGATGTGGCCATTGTCTATGCCTTGATTGCCTTTTTGATGACAATAACTGTGTCCAAATACCTGGAAACCGGCGATACCTGTTAACCGCGACGAGGGGGTGGCAGCATGAATGTTCTAACAATCCTTTTAATGGCTATAGGCGTGTTCTTCTTTGGTGTGGGCACCATCGGGCTGTGGCGTTTTCCCGATGTTTTTTCCCGCGCCCACGCCACCACCAAGTGCGACACCCTGGGTGCCGGATTGATACTGCTGGCCCTGGCACTGCAGCAGGGCCTGTGCCTGGACACCCTCAAAATGATGGTGATTGTCGTGCTGGTATGGGTGACCAACGCCACTGCCGCGCACATTATCGGCCGGTCCGCTTATCGCAGAAATTACCCCATGACCCCTGGAAGCGTCCGTTGGACATACAAGGGCAAGGGAGGAAACTGAGATGTTAACTGCCCTCAATGTTATGATGCTGGTTTTCCTGGTGGTTTGTGCCGTTGTGGTGGCCCGTTCCAATGACCTGCTCAGCGCGGTGATTATGTTTGCCGCCTACTCGTTGGTCATGGCCATCGTCTGGCAACAGCTGGAGGCCCCGGACCTGGCGCTGACTGAAGCTGCCATGGGTGCGGGGGTGACCACAATATTGCTGCTGGTGGTCATCAGCAAGACTCGGAGGACAGAGGAATGAGGACGGTTATTGTCACTGTCCTGTTGACGCTGATTGGCCTGATGCTGGTCGTGATGGTGGCGGAAATGCCCACCTTTGGCCAGGAGGGCCCTGCCTATAATGAAACCACCAGCCACTACCTGGAACGTTCTGCCCGGGACACCGGTTCGGTGAACGTGATTTCCGCAATAATCATGGACTACCGTGCCTTTGATACCCTGGGGGAAGTGACTGTGCTGTTCAGCGGTGTGGCGGCTGTGATTGTCACCCTGGCTGCCCACGGCCGGAAGGGGAGTGATTAGATGCACGACCTGGTGCTGCAGACAGTTGCCAAACTGATAATTCCCTTTATACAACTCTTTGGGTTTTACATCATCTTTTTCGGCCATCTTTCTCCCGGCGGCGGCTTTGCCGGGGGGACGATTGTGGCGTCCAGCTTCATCCTCTACGCCCTGGCCTATGATGTCCAGGCCGGGTTTAAGCGCATGCCCCGCCTGGCAAGCAAATGGCTGGAATCCATGGGAGCCCTGCTCTTTGTGCTGGTGGGCTTTGCCGGTGTGGCCATGGGGGGCAGCTACCTGGCCAACCACACCGGCCTGTTGGACCTGGGCGAAGCCGGAACGCTGATCAGCGGCGGATTCATCCCCCTGCTGACGTTGGCGGTGGGTGTGAAAGTAGCCAGCACCATAATCAGCCTGCTCTATCATCTGCTGGAGGAGAAGACCAATGTTTGAGACACTGATCAACATCCTTTCGGCGCTGGTTAGCAACATGCACTACTTGACCGCCATGCTGCTGTTTCTCATTGGTTTTCACACCATGTTAACCCATTCCAACCTGATTAAAAAAATAATCGGCATGAACATCATGGAGACATCAGTTTTCCTTTTCTTTATTTCCATCGGCTATGTTCATAATGCCAGCGCGCCCATACTGGATGACAGGGTGGCTGCCTATGTCAATCCCCTGCCGTCCGCCTTGATCCTTACCGGCATCGTTGTAGCGGTCAGCCTTACCGCCTTTTCCCTGGCCATGGTGGTAATGCTCTACAAGCACTATGGCACTATCTGCTCTGACCAAATAATGCGCCTGAGGGAAGAGGAACAATGACCCATCTGCCAATAATTGTTGTCGCCCTGTACCTGGCCACCGCCTTTGCGCTGCCGCTGTTGGGCCGGGTCAAGAAACTCCACACCGGCTACTTCAGCCTGTGTATCGCCACAGCCGGCCTTGTAATGTCACTGCTGACACTTTTCTATGTGGCCCGGGAAGGCACCTTCAGTTACTTCCCCGGCGACTGGCCGCCACCGGTGGGCATAGAGCTGAGTGTAGACTGGGTCACCGTTTTGATGCATCTGACCATAAATTTAATCGGCCTGCTGGTGCTGTTCTATTGCATAGAGGACTTGTCCAGCGAAGTCCGCCCGGGACATGAAACCTGGTATTATACCCTTTTCTTCCTTTTGATGGCGTCCCTCAACGCCCTGGCCATGGCCTTTGACATGTTCACAGTGTTTGTTTTTACTGAGATATGCACCCTGGCGGCCTGTGCTCTGGTGGCCATTAAACCCAAGGCGCTGTGTGTGGAGGCGGCCTTCAAGTACCTGATTCTCAGCACCCTGGGCTCGGGCATGTTGTTGCTGGGCACCAGCCTGGTCTACATGGTCACCGGGCATTTGAACATGGGCCTCATCGGGCAATTGCTGCCCCAGGCCATCGATCTCTACCCGCTTAATATCCTAATTGCCCTGGGTCTTTTCATCATCGGCCTGGGCATAAAATCAGCACTTTTCCCGCTGCATACCTGGCTGCCCGACGCCCACTCTTCGGCGCCCACCCCGTCCAGCGCCCTGCTCAGCGGCCTGGTGGTCAAACTTTTCATAATTGTGGTGGGCCGGATTATTTTCCAGGTCTTCGGCAGCGAACTGTTTTTGATGATCCCCATCCCGGAAGTAATTCTGCTGTTTGCGACCTTTGGAATTTTCGCCGGTTCGCTGATGGCCATCGCCCAGACAGACATAAAGAGGATGTTGGCCTATTCCAGTGTGGCTCAAGTGTGTTATATTTACATGGGCATGGCTCTGGTGTCCCAGACCGGGATTCAGGGCGGCCTGCTTCATGTATTTAACCATGCAGTTATGAAATCATTGCTCTTCCTGGCTGCCGGCGCCTTTATCTACAAGACCGGCATCCGCAAAATCGAAGATTTAGTGGGCATCGGCTACCGCATGCCCCTGACCATGGCCGCTTTCAGTGTGGGCGCCCTTTCCATGGTGGGCATCCCCGGCTTCAGCGGGTTTATCAGCAAGCTGACGCTGGCTTTTGGCGCCCTGGAAGCGGAAAGCCCCTTCTTTGTCGTGGTGATTATCATCAGCAGTTTGCTCAACGCCGTCTACTACCTGCCTATAGTGCTCAGGGGTTTCTTCGGCCGTCCCGCCACCGAATTTCAGTGGGACAAGTTGCCGCTGCTTATAATCGCCCCTGTGCTGGCTCTTGCAGTTATCAATATATTCTTTGGTATTTTCCCCGGTTCCCTTCAGGAACTGGCCAGACTGGCCGCTGAGACGTGGCTGCCTTGAATGGAGTGTGAAAATTGAACGGAGAGTTTTATAACTACTTGCCTCTGTGGGCCACCCTGTTGCCGGTGCTGGCCACAATACCGCTTTTTTTCATCGAACGTCGCTCACCGATGTTTCGAGACTTTTTTGCCATTGCAGTCAGCGGCCTGACCTTTCTGACTGTGGCGATTATGTATCCCTACATAGCGGCCCACGGAACCATCGGTGTATCATATCCCCAGGTGTTTCCGCCCTTTGGCATTTCCTTTCAGGTGGACTTGCTGGGTTACTTGCTGGCCCTTATCGCTTCGGCGGTATGGTTTCTGGCCACCCTTTATTCCCGGGTATACATGCAGCATGAGGGAGGGGGCAACCGTTTCTATCCTTTCCTGCTGCTGAGCCTGGGTGGCTGTATCGGTGTTTTCACCGCCAGCGACTTTTTCAGCCTCTTTGTGTTCTTTGAACTGATGTCCCTTTCCGCCTATGTGCTGGTGGTTCATGAAGAGACAGAGGCGGCCATGGCTGCCGGCTATAAGTACCTTATCCTGACCCTCATCGGCGGCCTGGCGCTGTTTTTTGGCATCGTCATCGCCTACGAGTTGGCAGGGAACGTCGACATCCGTCCGGGACACTTCCTATTTACGGAACATACCCGCCTGGCCTTTGTGGCGTTCCTTTCCTTCCTGGTGGGGTTCGGCATGAAAATGGGTATATTCCCCATGCACGTCTGGCTGCCCGATGCCCACCCCGTGGCCCCGTCACCGGCCAGCGCCCTGTTGTCAGGGATTATGCTGAAAACCGGCGCTTACGGCTTGTTGCGGGTAGTATTCAACATTTATGGAGCAGACTTCATACAGGAGGCCGGCTGGCACATCATCCTGCTGGTGCTGGCAACCATAACCATATTCCTGGGCTCGGCGGTGGCCATCGCCCAGCCCGACATCAAAAGGCGCCTGGCCTACTCAAGCATCGGCCAGATGGGCTACATTTTGCTGGGCATAGGCCTGTTGACCGTCACCGGGTTGCAGGGCGGCATATTCCATATCTTTTCCCACGCCGTTATGAAATCCACCCTCTTTTTTGCCGCCGGTGCAATAATCTACAAGACCGGCAAGCGAAGGGTGGCGGAAATGAAGGGCATCGGCTACCAGTTGCCGGTGACGCTGGCCTGTTTTTCCATCGCGTCCTTTGCCATGATCGGCATTCCGCCGCTAAACGGTTTTATCAGCAAACTGCTGCTGTCCATGGGCTCTTTGGATGCCGGCATGCCCTTCTTTGTGGTGCTGCTGATTGTCAGCAGCCTGATGAACGGCATCTATTACTTGCCCATAGTAATCAACGCTTACTTTGGCGCCAAGCCCGATGAGGAAAAGATGGGCGGTTGGCGACGGCTGTTTACCGAGCTGAAACCTTCCATGCTCATCCCCATTTGTCTCTTGGCGCTGGCCTGCCTGATATTCGGCCTTTTCCCCGGTAATTTTCCTTTGAAATGGGCTGAGATTATTGCTACAATGCTCATAGGAGGGGGATAGACCATGCCCGGCCAACTGTTGCTCATGGCTGCCATCCTGCTGCCCCTGGCGGGTGGGATGGCAGTTTGGTTGTTTAGGCGAAGACTGACCTATATATGCAGAATAAACCTTGCCATTTCGGCAACGGTGCTTTTGCTTGTACTGGTCACATGGTTTGCCGGCGGCCGCGGGGTAACGGTTGAGCTGCCCAACTTCCTGTTTGTGGGCTTGTCCTTCCGCCTGGATATGCTGTCATTGTTCTTTGCCGTGCTCTTTGCCGGCACGTGGACAACTGCCTCAATATATTCCATTGGCTATATGATCAACGAATGCTCCCACGCCCGGTTTTACTTTTTCCTGTTGCTTACCTTCGCCGGTTGTATGGGGGTTGTGCTGGCAGCAGACCTTTTCACACTCTTTTTATTCTTTGAGCTGATGACCTTCAGCTCCTATGTGCTTGTCATCCACAAGGAGAACGACGATGCCATGAATGCCGGTTTTCTCTACCTTTTCCTGGGCGTCATTGGCGGACTGGCTTTGCTGCTGGGGATTATTTTGCTGCACAACCTCACCGGTTCGGCAGGGTTTGTGCCGTTGAGCGCTGAACACTTGGAAAACACCGGCCGCATTGCCGTCATTGCTGTCTGTTTCCTGTTGGGATTCGGCATCAAGGCGGGGATTGTGCCGTTGCATATATGGCTGCCCAAGGCTCACCCTGTGGCTCCTACCCCGGCCAGCGCCCTGCTTTCCGGCATAATGATAAAAACCGGCGCCTATGGCTTGTTCCGGGTTTTCTACATGGTGCTCTTCCCCTTGGGCCGGGAACTGGTTACCAGCCAGGTTTTTGGCTGGCTTTTCCTCTGGCTGGGCCTGTTCACCATGCTCGTGGGCGCCTTTTTGGCGTTGCAACAAACCCAGGCCAAGGTAACCCTGGCTTACAGCAGTGTCAGTCAGATTGGCTATATTGTCTTGGGCCTGGGTGCTGCCATGTTGCCCATTGGCAAGGATCTCTATGGTGTCACGGGCCTGTTGTTCCACATCCTCAACCACGCTGTATTTAAAGCCACCCTCTTTATGACGGTGGGTGCAATTTATATCTATACCCACACCCTGGACTACAACAAGCTGGGAGGGCTGTTGCGCCGTTTCCCGGTGGCCACCGCTGCCTTTGTGGTGTCGGCCCTGGGCATCATGGGCATGCCGGGCTTCAACGGCTATGCCAGCAAAACCTTTTTGCACCACGCCCTGACTGACCTCTATGCTGCCAACCCAACCTGGCTGCTGTGGCTGGCGGAAAAACTCTTTGTATTGGCCAGCGCCCTGACCATTTGCTACTTTGTCAAGATGTTTGTCAACATCTTTCTCGGCCAGCGCAAGTGGGCGTCACTGCCGGCCAGGATGTCCAATTGGCTCAACGTGCCACTGCTAATTGGTGTCGTTGCAGTGGTTGCCATTGGCCTCTTGCCCGGGCCTGTTGTGTCCCGGATATTTTCTCCGGCCCTGCTGGCAGTTGGCCTGGGAGCCGATGCCGCCGCCTATGCATCTGGCGTCAGCGTGTGGATTTGGCCGGACATTTGGGCCATGGTGGTTACCGCCGCGGTGGCCGGGGTAATCTATTTGCTCGTTGGCCGGTTCTCACTGGACAAGCTCAAATTTCCCAAGTGGCTCAGTGTGGAGCGGTTGATCTACTTGCCCATTGCCCGGGGTTTTCTCCTTTTCTGCCTGGGCCCGGGTGTGCTTTTGGACAGAAAAATAAACCAAATCTATCATGGAACGGGCGATTTCTCCATGGACTTGTGCCGTTTTGTAGGCAAGGTTGACCGTTCCATCGACAAAATCTATGGCCAGGCCGGTGGTTTCTCCCTTCAGGTATGCAAGGCGGCAGGCATGCTGGATAGAGGCCTGGACAGAGCGTATAATAAAATCGGCGGCACCAGCATGAAGGTAGCCATCAACCTCGGCGAGCTGGACAGCGAGCTGGACGGCATCTACAACAAGCTTGGGCTTTCCTCCGCCCGGGCGGTGCACAAGCTCAGCGCCATGGAAGACCACTTGTCCGGCAAGAATGTTACCAGGCCCAGCGAGGTAAAGCCCAATGGATTGTTTGGACAGCTGCAAAAACTGTTGGACAATCCCAAATGGAACATCTCCAACCTCAATGTTGAGGCAATACTGGTGGCGGTGGCACTGGTGGTCGTTGTTATAATCTTCGTTTTCTACGGAAGACGCTAAACCCAAGGAGCGAAATATAATGAAATCAAGGAATCTAATTGTAATACTGTTGGCCGTGTTGTTGCTGATGAGCTTTGTTCCCGGGTGCCGGGACAATTCCACACCCAATCCTGATGACCTGGAACGCCACGAGCGGACTTTCTTTGTCATGGACACCATGGTGGATGTGATACTGTGGACGGCCAAGGATCGCTCGGAAGTGGCAGACATATTTTCCCAGGTGGACGATGAACTCCAACGGCTGCATGCAATATTCAGCGCCTTTGAGGACGACAGCGACGTCGCCAAAATTTCTGATGCTGCCGGCATCGAACCAGTGCAAGTCCAGCCGGAAACGCTGGAAGTCATCCAGGCTGCCCTGGACTATGCAGACATGACCGACGGCAAGTTCGACATCACCCTGGCGCCGGTGTTGCGGCTCTACACCTTCGGCGAAGATGCCCGCGTGCCTACACAACAAGAAATCGATGAGAAGTTGCCGCTGGTGGACTACTCGCTGGTGGAGGTGGACATGCAAGCCGGCACGGTGTTTTTGCCCCAGCCGGGCATGCGCCTTGACCTGGGCGGCATCGCCAAGGGCTATGTGGTTGATGTGGCTACCGACATGTTGCGGGATCTGGGCGTGGAAACCGGAGTAGTCAATGCCGGCGGAGACATCAGCTTTGTCGGGCCCAAGTACGACGGCACGCCTTGGCGAATTGGCATCAAAGACCCCACCCGCCATCGGACCCATCAATTTGCCGTTATCGAGCTGGAGGGCGGTGCCATAGTCACCTCCGGGGACTATGAGCGCTATGTCGAGCAGGACGGTGTGCGCTACCACCACATAATTGATCCCGCCGACGGTCAGCCGGCCCGCAGCTGCAAAAGTGTGACCATAGTGGCGCCCAACGCCATGTTGGCCGACCTCTTGTCCACGGCAGTTTTTGTCATGGGCCCGGAAGCAGGCATGGCCCTGGTGGAAAGCCTGGAGGGAGTAGAGGCGCTGATCTGGGATGCCCAGGATCAGGTTCATGCTTCTTCCGGCCTGGATTGGGAGGATCGACGGTGAAACGGGGAGATGTGTTGGTGCTGGCCCTGGTGGCTGCAATTGCCCTGGGCGGGTTGGCTTTTATTCATTTCAGCCGGCCCGATGAGGGTGTGATTGTCATTGAGGTTGAGGGCGAGGACCAGTACGTTTTTCCTCTTTTCGAGCCGGGCCGGGATGAGTTGTTGGAAGTCCAAGGCCGGGTGGGCAGCGTCTTTGTCCAGCTGGGTGACGGCCGGGTGCGGGTCATCAACGTCGACTGCCCGGACAAGCTCTGCGAAGCCGTGGGCTGGGTCAGCACCCCTGGCAGGCCCATAGCCTGTCTGCCCAACCGTGTAACGGTTACAATCCGGGCTATGAGCGAAGACTACGACTTTATAACCAGATGAAGGTGATGGAATTGAGAAACGACAACAGCGCCTATCGCAAGCGGGTTTATACCCTGGTGCTTACGGCGATGCTTATTACAATGGCAACAGCCCTCCACGTGGTGGAGGGGTTTTTACCACCCCTGCCGGTGGCAGGGGCCAAACTGGGCCTGGCAAATATTATCACCGTTGCCGCTCTGATTCTTTTGGGGCCGCGGCTGGCCCTTTCAGTTTCTGTCACCCGTTCGGTGCTGGCGGCCTTAATCGGCATCGGCTTCGGCGTCGGGTTTGTGATGAGCATGTCCGGCGCCCTGCTGAGCTGGGCTGTCATGGCCGCCCTGTTGCGCTTCTGGCCCCAGGGGTTCAGTTTGGTGGGACTGAGCGTGGCGGGAGCAGTCGGGCATAACGTCGCCCAGCTGGCGGTGGCCAGCTATGTGCTCAGCCATATTGGCACCATGGCGCTGCTGCCCTGGCTGTTGGGCCTGGCACTGCCCACCGGGGCAATGGTCGGTCTGGCAGCGGGCTTTTTGGTGG
Source organism: Clostridiales bacterium (assembly GCA_003559415.1). Classification (GTDB taxonomy): domain Bacteria; phylum Bacillota; class Proteinivoracia; order UBA4975; family PWLI01; genus PWLI01. The sequence continues at coordinate 23,897 of PWLI01000016.1, forward strand.
CAGCTGTGCGTAAAACCCCCTTTGCCCGGGGGTTGAACAAATGATTACCCTGGCTTCGGCATCACCCCGGCGCAGGGAACTGCTGGCAAAGATAGTGGAAGGTTACCGGGTTTGCTCCCCCGACACCAGCGAAGATTTTTTGCCGGAACTGACGGTGGCCGAAAATGTTTTGGCCATGGCCCGTTCCAAGGCGGCAGTCGTTGCCGCCCATTTGAAGGGTGTGGTGTTGGGTGCCGATACAATAGTCTGTCGCGGCGAGAAAGTCTACGGCAAACCTGCCGATGAAGAAGAAAACATCGCCATGCTGCAAGAGCTGTCCGGCGATTGGCACCAAGTGTTGACCGGTGTGGCTGTATTTCGTGACGGTGAATTTGTCTGTGGCGATGTGGCGGTGACCAATGTCAGGTTTAGAACGCTGAGCAATCAGGAGATAGAAACATATGTCAATCTGGGCAGAGGCCTGGACAAAGCAGGCGGCTATGGCATCCAGGATGAGGCCGGTGCATTTGTCG
>PWLI01000165.1 GCA_003559415.1 Clostridiales bacterium
CACCGCCGCTGGGCCCTACCAGGGCAACGGTTTCGCCGGTTTCCACCTTGAGGTCAATGTCCTTCAGGGCCCATGGCTGGGTTTTCTCATAAGTAAAGCTGACATCGTCCATGGAAACAGCCGAGGCCGAAGTGGCTGGGGCCGCCTGAGGCAGTTCAATCCGGTCCGGCTCCGGCGGTTGTTCGATAATCTCCAGCGTGCGCCTGCCACCGGCCAGTGAGGTCTGCAGCTGGGTGATGTACTGGCCGAAGGTGCGGAACATGCGCTCAACGCCGTTTTGCAACTGGACGAAGAACATTATCGTTCCCAGGGCGTACCAGCCCTGGAGCACCAGCCAGCCGCCGATGACAATCAGGCCGACAAAGGCGATTTGGGAGTTGAACTCATTGAACCAGCTGACCATTGCCGAGTAGCGCACCCGGGTCATGGCGTGTTTCTTTACTTGCTGGTTGTGCTGTTGGTATTTTTCTGCCTGATCGTCGGCAACGTCAAACATGCGGATTTCCCGGCCGCCGTTGGCGATGTCCGAGAGACGCTCGGTCAGAGTGCCCAGGGCCTTCTGGACAGAGTTGCTGGCTTTCTCCAGGGGCTTGATGAACAGGCTGTTGACCCAAACCCGCACTGCGCCAAAGGCCAGTATGGCCAGGGCCAGCGGCCAGTCCACCACAAACATGGCAACGGTGCAGCCAATGCCGCCCAGTATGACTTCCACCAGGTTTAAGGTGTTGGTGCTATAGGCCTGTTCTGCCGCCTGGGCGTCGTTGGTGGCCCGGGAAGTCATGTCGCCACTGTGACGCCCCTCCAGCCAGGTGGCGCTCAGCCGGATGGCCCGGCGGAACACCTGGCTGCGCAGATGGGCGGTTGTATGGACCACGGAGGTTTCGTAAAGCCAGTAGCCCAGGGGAAGCAGCACCAGCAGTGCCACCAGAAATATTACAATGTAGATAATGCTGGTAATCAGCATGTCCATTTCGCCGGTCTCGGCGGCGGTGATAAAGAGCATAAGCGCCAAGCCGATGATTATGTTGTTGAAGGCCGACAGCACACCCACCAGGGTGAGGCCGGAAATGTAGCGTCCCGGGTGTCGCACCATTTTCATCAATTTCCTCAGGGTTTTTATCATGATGCATTGCCTCCTTGCTGGCCGTTGTCACTGAACTGGCGGAAGTAGAGCTGGCGGTAGAGGCCGCTGCTTTCCATCAATTGTTGATGGGTGCCACTCTCACATATCCGGCCGTCGTCCAGCACCAGTATTCTGTCGGCGTTGCGAATGGTGGACAGACGATGGGCGATGACCAGCGTTGTCCGGGTGGCGGCCATGGCATCCAGGGCCTGTTGGACCAAGTGCTCTGATTCGGTGTCCAGGGCGGATGTGGCCTCGTCCAGGAGCAAAATCGGGGTGTTGACCAGGATTGCCCGGGCAATGGCCAGACGTTGACGTTGGCCGCCGGAAAGGTTGGCTCCCCGCTCGCTGAGCACGTGATCATATCCGTCGGTCAGACCGGTGATGAACTCATGAGCATTGGCCTGCCGGGCGGCGTCAACTATTTCTTCTCTTGTCGCTTCGGGCCGGCCCAGGGCGATGTTTTCGGCAACTGTTCCGGGGAAGAGGAAGGTGTCTTGAGCCACCAGCGCCATCTCTCTCCGGGCGGCGCTGAGCTGCCACTGCTCCAGCGGCTTGCCGTATAACAGCACTTGGCCGCTGCCAGGGGGATAGAAGCCGGTTAGCAGCTTGAAAACAGTGGTTTTGCCTGAGCCGCTGGCTCCCACCAGCGCCACAGTTTCTCCCCGCGTTACCTCAAAGTTTAGGTCGCTGACAACATGTTCTTCGTCGTAACCAAAGAAAACATCTTGGGCGGCTATTACCACATCACCATTGGGAGAAGGCGAAAAGGCCTGCCCGTCGCTGCGCTCTGGGGGCTCATTGATCATTTCCTCAACCCGTTCCAGCGCACCCATTGCCCGCTGATGCTCGCCGATAATGTTGGGCAGGGCGGACAAGGGGAATGTCACGCTGTTTAACAACAGAATGTAGGCCAGCAGGTCGCCGATTGTTATAACCCCCTGAATGGTGAAGTAGCCACCGATGGCCAGGGGGAGAATAAAGGGGAACAACCCGCTGAGCACCGAAGAGGCCCGAAGCAGCGCCTTGCGCCCAGCCAGTTTCAGGCCGCTGCCAACGGTGCGGTTCATCTCGGTGTCAAAGCGTTGTTCCATTTCAGTTTGCAAATTATAGGCCTTGACTACTTCGGCGCCGCCCAAGGCATCCTGGGTTACATTGTTGACACCGGCCAGGTGCTGCTGCAGTTCCTTGCTGATGCGGCCAATGGGCGCCGATGCCCGGGAAGTGAGGAAGAAAAGAAATGGCAGAAAGGCGATGGTGGCCACAATCATTTGCCAGTTTATGTAGGTCATGTAGGCCAGGGCGGCCACTGCCATAATTGGCAGGGTCAAGAGCCAGAAGGCATAGGTGTTCAGGTAGGTTGTTATTACTGAGATGTCATTGGTCAGGCGGGAAAGGTGGTCACCGGTATGAATGGCATCCAGCTTTGGCACCGGTATGGCCAGCAATTTCTCCGCAGCCCGTTTGCGCAACTGGGCGGCGCTATGTTCCGCCATGTGTCCCATGGTTTTCGTTCGGGCCCAGGCAACCAGCGACATTGCCACCATCAGTACAACCACCCGGATTGCCAGGGGGGCGTAGAGGGCGGCTTGGTGGCCCAGAAAAGTGTCCACCAGTTGACGCATATAATGGGCGAGGACAGGGTTGAGCAGCGCTTCGCCTAGAACCGCCACGCCGGCCAGCAGGGCAATGGGCTTGAGATGGGGCGAATAAGACAACAAGCGCCATAAAGGTGAGAGTTTCATGACAGACCTCCTAACACAGGTTACAACTATAATAAACGCCACAATGGGATATTGTCAATGAAATAATTAAAGTAATTAAAGTGTAAAATTAATTATTTAAATCATCAGGGTTTAAGGGTCTTCCTTTGTTCGGGAAGGAAAAGCGCAGTCATGCGGCGAATTGTAAATCAACCGAAAAAAGAGAGGCGGGGTTTTATGTCTGACAAAGAAATTCAACTGGCAACTTTTGCCGGAGGTTGTTTTTGGTGCATGGTTAAGCCCTTTGACACATATCCGGGGGTAGTTAAGGTGGTTTCAGGATACACAGGTGGGCACAAGGAAAATCCCACCTATGCCCAGGTGACCGCCGGACTTACCGGCCATTTTGAGGCGGTCCAGATTACTTTTGACCCGGAACTGCTCAGTTACGCTGATTTGCTGGAAATGTTTTGGCGGCAGATTGACCCCACCGATGACGGTGGTCAGTTTGCCGATAGGGGCAGTTCTTACAAGACGGCAATTTTTTACCACAATGAACAGCAGAAAGAAATGGCAGAGGCTTCCCGGGAAAAACAGGCGGAACGGTTCAACATGCCCATTGCCACCCGGATATTGCCTGCCAAAAAGTTTTGGCCTGCTGAGGACTACCATCAAGATTTTTACAAAAAGAACCCGGCCCACTACCAGGCCTATCGTCGTGGTTCGGGACGGGATGCCTATATTGCCAGTGTCTGGGAAAAGGATGAAAAAGATGAATAAAAAGCGCCTTACACCCATGCAGTACCATGTGACCAAGGAAAATGGCACAGAGCCGCCCTTTGCCAACGAATATTGGGACAACGAAAAGGCGGGAATCTATGTGGATGTGATTACGGGCAAGCCGCTGTTCAGTTCCCGGGACAAATACGATGCCGGCTGTGGGTGGCCGAGTTTTACACGGCCAATAGAGGAAGCCCTGGTTGAGGAGAGGGAGGATACCAGTCATAACATGCGCCGCACCGAGGTGCGCAGCAAGGATTCTGATTCTCATCTGGGCCACGTGTTTCCCGACGGCCCCGGGCCAAAGGGGTTGCGCTATTGCATCAATTCTGCCGCCCTGCGCTTTGTATCCCGGGAGGAGATGGAAAAAGAAGGTTACGGAAAGTATCTCGAGCTTTTTGAATAAAGGCTTTGACAGCAATTAAGAGGGAGGGGTTGTGTGAAGACAGGGGATGAACTTTTTACCCAGCGGTTGCACCTGCGAAAGCTTGGTCAGGACGATCTGGACAACTACCACGCCATCTTTGGCCAGGAGCAGGTCAGCAGGTGGCTGGGCTCAGGAAAAAGCATAGACCATGCAACTGCCCAAAAGATCCTGGAGAACTTTGGGCGTCATTGGGATAAGTATGGCTATGGAGTATATGGCGTTTTCAGAAAAGAAGACGGCATGCTTATTGGCCAATGCGGGCTCAACAAATTGCAGGACACCGACGACATAGAGCTGCTGTATGCCATTGACCCCGGAAGCTGGGGCAATGGGTATGCAACAGAGTCGGCAGCTGGTGTGGTCAGTTTCGCTCGCAAGCAACTAAATCTTCCCGGCTTGGCGGCACTGGCATACCCTGAAAACAATGGTTCTTCCCGTGTTCTGGACAAGCTGGGGTTTCGCTATGTGGAGATGCAACGACACTTTGGGGCAGAACTGGGCTATTACCGGCTTGAGTTTGACAAAAATTAACCGCTTTGCCGCCTGAGGGCGGTTTTTTTTGGCTGTTACAGCAACAGATGAAGCAGCATGAAAAAGCGGCCAGTGGGCCGCTTCAACAGTTAGTGACTTATGAAAAGGTGTTTAAGCTGCTAATCATCTTTCGGGAAAAACTTCATCAGGTATACATTGGACGCTGCTGCCAGCAGCAGCAAGAGAAAGACCAGGTACCAACCAATTCTCAAACTGCTTTCAACCGTGACCGTGCCACCGAACTCTTGGTTTGCTTCTGCTACCCGGGCACTGATGGAAAACGCCAGGGTTATCAGCATCAGCAGACCAAACCCGACAAGCCCCAAGCTTGCCAGGGTGTTTTTAGGATCTTTCCAAAATACAATTCCGATGCCTGCCAGCAAGGCAATGAGTAAAAGTGTCGCTGCGAAAAACCCGCTTACGTCCTCTCCGTTAATATGCTGGCCGCCCATGAGTTCATAGCCGGTGTAGGTGCCCAGATCTTGCGTTCCACAGGAGATGGATACAAAGGGAAGAGCCATGCAGATAAGTGCCAAAAGCAAAATCCCGGGTGAAAAGAAGCGCGCTTGTGCCTTGGTAACAGGAAGTGGATTTTTCAATTTCTAACCCCCAATCAACTTTATTGTTATGTGAACATAGTTAATTATTCGACAAGGCAGGCAGTTTCCCTTGTCTGCGAAAATATTTTTGCAGTTCCTTGCATTGGGCAGCAAGTTGCGCTATACTGTTATTAGGCGAACATATGTTTGTGAGGTGATTGCTGTGTTCTACTCCATTGGGCACTCCAACCACAAGCTGGGACGTTTTCTCGGGCTGCTTCACCGTCACCGCATCCAGGTGGTGGCCGATGTGCGCAGCCTTCCCTACAGCAGCTTTGTAAAGCATTTTAACCGGGAATTGTTCCAGCACTATCTGGAGCAACAGGGCATTGATTACCACTGGCTGGGTGGATTGCTGGGCGGAGACAACTTTGTCGGCAAGTGGGATTTGGACGGTGCAATAGAAGCTGAGAGAACGCAGGCAGGGTTGAACAAGTTGGAAGATCTTGCCGCTGGCGGCCGCAGGGTGGCCATTCTCTGTGCAGAGCGGGACCCGGTTTGCTGTCACCGTTTCTTTGTGCTGACCTATGCCCTTGCCAGGAGAGGCAAGGGTGTAAGGCATGTACTGTTTGACGGCAGGGCGGTTAGTTCATCCCGCCTGGAGCAAGACATGGCCAGCAGGCTGACCCCGGCCTATCACCAGCTCAGCCTGTTTGAGTCGCCGGACCGGCGGCTTGTGGGCGCCCAGTTATATCGAAGCTATTTTTCTTCACCTTCGTCACCCCGGGCAGGCTGACCCGGGGTTTTGCATTGCGGGGGGGGGCACCCCTGGTATATACTGCAGTTAAAGAGTTGGAGGCGGTATGATGTGAGTGAACAGCTTAAAAATATCAAGTGTTTTCTGTTGGACCTGGATGGCACCCTCTACCTGGGTGATCAGTTGATAGATGGGGCGGCCGGGTTTATCAGCACGCTCAAACGTCGGGGCATCAACCATCTTTTTTTGACCAACAACTCATCCCGCAGCCGCCAGGAGTACGCGGAAAAGTTGCAGTCCATGGGGTTGCCCGCCACACTGGACCAGGTGCTTACATCGGGAACAGCCACTGTGCGCTGGCTGAAGATGACTGCTCCCGGAGCCGGCATTTACTTGCTGGGCACACCATCGCTGGCTGAAGAGTTTACCAGCGGCGGCTTCCGCCTGGTGAGCAAAGACCAGTCTCCTGATTTTGTAGTGCTGGGTTTTGACACAACCCTTACCTATCAAAAGCTGTGGGATGCATGTGACTTGGTGGCTTCGGGTACACCCCTGGTGGCCACCCACCCCGATATAAACTGCCCGTTGCCGGCGGGGAAATTCATGCCTGATGCCGGAGCAATGATTGCGGCAATCCGGGCTTCCACGGGGAAAAGCCCCCGGGTAATCGGCAAGCCCAACCGGGAAATGGTTGATGCCGCCCTGGAGTTGGCTGGATGCCAGAGAAATGAAATGGCCATGGTGGGTGACCGCCTGTACACCGACATCGCCATGGGGCAGTCTGCAGGCATCTGTTCTGTGTTGATGCTGTCGGGGGAAGCAACGGTTGGCGATCTGGACGACTCCCCCTACCAGCCGGACTTTGTTTTTCAGTCGGTGGCTGACTTGGCCGCTGTGCTTGAGGGGAATAGACGGGACTAAAAAAGGGAGCGTAGCTCCCTTTCGTTTAACTGGCGGCTGTCCCCGGCGGCTGATGCTTGGCGGAAAGCTGAATGCTGCCGTTTACCGACTTCATGTCTACTGTGATTTTTTTGTCGGCTTCGTCCCAATTATTGGATTGCAGTTCTGCCTTGCGCATTTTCCCTTCCAGCTTGCTGGCGAAGGCTGGGTGGTTTACAGACAGCCGGCTGGATACCGAGCGGGCCTGTAAGCTGATTGCAGAATGCTGTCCTTCCGGCAGAGCCAGGCGCAGTGCGCCATTGACGGTGGCCATGCGTATGTCGCCGG
>PWLI01000112.1 GCA_003559415.1 Clostridiales bacterium
AATGCCGAAAGCGGCCCCGGGATTTTTTATATATGTAATGTGCAACACCCCTGATATCAGGGGTACGCTCTGACCCAGCGTCATCCAGTTGTCCACAATCAATTTGCTGGCCTGATCCAGCAACACAACTGCCATTGCAACCAAGTATGTCTTCCTCATCGGCACCACCCTGTCCGTGGATAATCAGTTTTCCCAATGCTGGGTTACAATCTCGATCAACTCAGACAAAAACTCGCCAATCACCGGGAGGTTGAGTACAACCAACCGCTGCAGAAAGTAAACCACCAACGCCCCCAACAGAGTAAACCCAATGGCGAATCCCAGGCCCCGGGCAAGGCCGGCGGCAAAATTGATAAACAGATACCTGCGGGGATTGTTCAGCATCTCCAGGTAGTTGGCGATGTTAAACTTCTCCAGATGTTGACCAACCCGTTGCAGCTCCTTGTACAGCTTGTTGGTGGAAACCGGCTTGCTTTTTTCTTCTGTCACTGCCCTGCTCCTTTCAGATTGCCCTGGCCCGTCTGACCAGCACCTGGGCCAGTATGTCATTTGCATCAACCATTCCCTGTTCACTGCCCATCAGCAACGGCAGCTCTGTACAGGCAGCAATTACCAGCTCCGCTCCATTGCGATGCAAGTTGTGCTTTATTTCCAGCACCCTGTCCCGTCCGTCAAGGTGTCCTTCTTTAACTTTGTAGATTATGTCCATCAAATCCCTTTGCTCTGCCGGCTCGGGCAGTACAACCCGGCGTCCGGCAGCCACCAGGCGCAGGGTGTAAAGTCCCGTCTCCAGCGTGCCATCGGTAGCCATTACGCCTATTGGGCCCGAGGAATTGGCCAGGGCAAAGCTGACAGTTTCTTCAACCATGTCAACAAAGGGAACATCTACAGATTTCTGCAAATCAGCAAGAACAACATGGGCGGTATTGCAGGCAATAGCCAGCAAAGAGGCGCCCTGGGCAACCAACCCCACGGCATTGCTGCTGAGATGGGCCGTGAGTTGTGCATTTTGCCCATTGCGCACAGCCCAGCTGCGGTCGACCACAGAGGGGTCAAAGTTTACCAGCAACTGTACGTGCTGCTGTTCACTGGCCACTTTATCATGCCGGTAAATTTTTTGAAGAAGATCTATGGTGGCTGCAGGGCCCATACCGCCAATGATGCCAATCTTTCTCATGTGTCACACTCCTCCGTAATCCGATTATAATCCAAGGCGGCAAGGTTGGCAAAGTGATATTCAAACCCGGGATAAGAAACGTCGCTCCACAAGGTGTCGCCAATGTTGCTCATCCCCGGTGCCCCGGCGGCAAGTACTGCGGCAGCCATGACCATTCGATGATCATCACTTACATAGTTGGCAGGGTGCAGGGGCTGCCCGCCTTCAATGCCAATCCGGCCTCCCTGGGCCCAACACCCAACACCAAAAGCGGTGAGCATGTCCAGCGTCTCGGCCAACCGGTCAGTTTCCTTAAATCGCAATTCTTCTGCGCCGCATATAACCGTCGTCCCGGCAGCGTGGGCAGCCACCACTGCCACCAGCGGCAGTTCATCTATGCAACCGGGAACTTCTTCCGCCTTCACTTCAGTGGGGCGGAGCAAATGGGCCTGAACAACAACATCCCCCACCTTTTCGCCATGTTGCCAGCGGACATTTTCTGTGGACACGCCCGCGCCCATGCGGGAAAGAATGTCCAGAAAAACAGTTCGCCCGGGATTGAGGCCCACTGATTTAATTCTCACATTCCCCGACACCGCCGCGCCGGCCGCCCAATAAGATGCGGCAGATACATCACCGGGCACCTGGTAGCAACAGGGCATTGTCAGCCTTTGGCTGCCTTCAATCATAACCACATCATGGTCGCAACGCAATTTGCAGCCCATTGCTTCCAACATAAGTTCGGTGTGATCCCGGCTGCCCCCTGGCAGAGATACTTTGGTCAGGCCTTTAGCTGCCAGGCCCGCCAAAAGCAGTGCCGACTTCACCTGGGCGCTGGCCACCGCCACTCTGTGGGCAGCAGGCCGGGCACCCAGACTGATGGCACGAAGCGGCAGAAAACCCGGCTGGTCCAAGCACTCCACCCGGACACCGGCAGCGGCCAGTAGATCTGTCACCCGGGCCATGGGGCGCCTGCGAAGAGATTGATCACCATCAATTGTCAAACTGCAACCGGCATCGAGCCAGGGAGCCAGACCCAGCAACAGGCGGGCAGTGGTCCCCGAGTTGCCGGCATAGACACTGTGGCTTTCCCGCCGCCATTGACCGCCAGGCACAAGGTGCCATCGGGTGCCGTCGCTGCAAAACTCCAGGCCCATGCAAACCAGAGCATCAAGGGTGCGGCGGCAGTCGGCCCCCGGGTTGGGGTTGTCCATACAAAAGGGGTTGCCTGCCAAAAAACCCAAAATAAGGGCTCGATGGGTAATGGATTTGTCGCCAACCACAGAGATTTCACCCCGGAAACTCAAAGGGCCGGGAATAAGCATCCTTTTCATAGTTCATTCCAAGCCGACAGCAGTTGGGCAAAGTTGCAGGGCGCAACCAGGGGCCCTGTTTCTGTCAGCAGTACCATGTTGACTCCATGGGCGTTTTTCTTTTTGTCGGCATTCATCGCCTGCCAAACAGGCAGGAAGCCACCATGGGGCAGTGGCGGACGGGGATGTTTGCGCAGGGCGGCAATAATTTTCATTCCCCGGCACCGGGGAAACAGACCCCGCTTCATTGCCACCCGGAGAGCAAACTCCAATCCCCAAATCACTGCTTCACCGTGGAACATATTGGTATCAACAGCTTCCAGGGCGTGGGCCAGTGTGTGCCCCAAGTTCAACCAGCGCCGCTGTCCGGTGTCCCAGGGGTCTTGTTCCACCAGTTTTGTTTTGTACTGAATGCAGCGGGCCACCAAGTCCGCAAACTGGTTTGACTGGAACCGGTAAGCACCGGATGGCAACCTGTCCAGGCCCTGGAGCAGACAATACTTCCACACCTCTGCCAGGCCGGAACAAAAATGTCGCGTGGAAAGTGTCGAAACAACTTCGGGGGCACAATAAACACGCACGGGAAAGTGGAAATGTCCCATTATATTTTTCACGCCGTCAAAGTTTACGCCACACTTGCCGCCGATGGCGGCATCTACCTGAGCCAATACAGTACTGGGCACCAGTACGGTGGACAGCCCCCTTTTGAACAGAGAAGCGGCCAGCGAGCCCACATCCAGCAAGGCGCCCCCTCCGGCCAGCAACACCCTGTCATCACGCCTGACATGGTGACGATGGAGCCACTGAACAATGTGACACAAAACGCCCATGGTTTTCAGGCCTTCTCCCAGGGAGGGCAGCACCAGGGTTTCAACAGGCCGGCTCAGCCGCACTTCCGGATACAAGCCGGCCACCACCTCTTCCACCACAAGGAAAACACGCCCTTCTATAGCGCGCTCCCGCTCCATCATGGTGGAGAGATTGCCCCCTACGGTGAAAGTTGTCTGGCCCATTTCAGTAATATACTTGCCGGCAATTAACATGATGTGAGGTCCTCCCAGCGGCTGCGAAGATTAGCCAGATCCCTGGTCAAACTATCCAGTGTCGTGCCGCTGAACTGACAAACCAGGACATCAGCAACCACCCACGCCGCCACTGCCTCTGCCACCACAGCAGCGGCAGCAACAGCAGAAATGTCATGTCGGGGCACAGGGGCAGCTGCCGGCAGACCGGTGGAAAAGTCAAAGCTTTCTGCGCCCGGCCGGGTGGGTATGGGCTTGATTGCCAGGGTAAGCACTATTGGCTGTCCATTGGTTATGCCGCCCTCGATGCCGCCGGCATTGTTGGAGGCGCGTTGCCAGGACTTTTCTGCCTTGATGTAGTTGTCGGTGTACTGAGACCCCAGGGTATCTGCGGTGTTCAGGGCCGGGCCGACGGCCACGGCTTTCACGGCAGGGATTGACATAATTGCAGCAGCCAGGCGACTGTCCAGCCTGTTTTCACCATAACAACAGCCAATTCCGCCGGGCAGGCCTTGAACAACAACGGAAACGGTCCCACCCACCGTGTCTCCACTGTCCCGGGCCTGGGCAATCACCGCTGTTGCATCGCTTTGCCCTGCCGCCGTCAGTTGGGAAGATTTTACCCTTACCCCCAAATAGGCCAACAGCTGCAGGGCAAAGCCTCCCACCACTGTTCTTACTGCAGTTTCCCGGGCGCTGGCCCGTTCAGCAGCCACAAGGCAATCTGCACTGTCATACCTGGCCACACCGGCAAGGTCCACATGGCCGGGCCGGGGCACAGTTGTCTTTTGCCGTGCCGGGGACCAACGCTGCTGAAGTGCCGCCTCCTGGAACAGGGCATTGTTTTCTATGGTCAACGCAATGGGCATGCCAGTGGTGACACCAGCGGCAATGCCGGAAATATACTCCACCTGATCCTGCTCCCTGTCCATGCGGGAACTGCGGCCCGGAGCAGCCCGGCGCCGCTTCAGCAGCGCAGCAATATCGTCCCTGTCAATGGAAACACCAGCGGGGAACCCATCGATAATGGCCACCAGCTTTGCTCCGTGAGATTCTCCAGCTGTCATAAAGCGCATGGGACAACCCCCTTGTGCTAATCTAAAAAGGGCGCCTTTGCGCCCTACTCTTCTTCCGTTATGTTAAGTGAACCAAATTTCTCAATTTCATTCCAGTCGTCGCTGTTGATGATTTCCAGTTGGGCCTCCAACAGACTGCGGAAACGACTGCGGAAAACATGGGCCTGCCTGACAATCTCTTCTATTTCACGTTGAAACTTCCGGGATTTGGCCTGTCCCTCTTCGATAATGCGGCGGGACTCTCTTTCTGCCTCCTTGCGGATCAGTTCAGCTTCACCCGAGGCCGTTTCCTTTACTTCCTGGGCGGTCTGCTGAGCAACAATTATAGCATTGTGCAATGTTTCTTCGATCTTGGTGTAATGCTCCAACTTTTCAGTAAGATCCTGGACCTTTTGCTTGAAGGTCATGTTTTCCTTAATCAAGACCTCGTAGTCTTTGACTATGCGATCAAGAAACTCATTAACCTCGTCCTCGTCATAACCCCGCAGCGATTTGGAAAACTCTTTGTTGTGTATGTCCAGTGGAGTTAGTGGCAAGTTTTACACCTCCGTCATTATGACTTGTTATTTTCAAATTCGACACCGGCATTTATTATCCTGCTTAACTGTACTTTTTAATTGCAATCCGTGTCCTTCCCTTGCGGGTTTCTCCCCCCGCTTCAGCCAATTCCAGTCGTCCCTTGCCCCGGACAGTTACCACATCACCCTGATTGAGGGAAAAGGACGGCTGGTCAATTTCACGCCAATTCACCCTGACTTTGCCGCTGCGAATCAATTGGGCTGCTGCACTGCGCCCCGTTCCCAGGCCATTGCTGAGCACAGCATCCAGCCTCAGTGAGGCAACTGTTCCGCTAATTGTTTTCACCGGTTGCTGGGTTATGCGTACCTGGTACGGCGGCACCTCCCGGGTTGAGGCCTGAAACCTGCTGACCTCCGACAGACCAAGCAAAGCATCCCGCACCTCTGTGGCGACAAACACCTGGCCTCCGCCGTCAAATGTAATAATGTCGCCTACACTGCCCCGGTCCACCCCTGCGCCCGTCACCGCCCCCAGGTAATCGCGATGGGACAGCAGACGGGTGGCGTCCGACAAGCTGATTTCCAGCAAAGAAACGGTGGTTTCCAGGTCATCAGCCCGATAATAATCAGGGTAGATAATCAGCCTGCATCGTTCCGCTTCACTGTAACCTCCATCCTCCTGGTACCTGATTCCAAAGTGCTGAGCCACCAGGGGGCGGACAAATTCCCGGTGCCAGGGGTCCATAAAATCAGTGACCTTGACCTGCTGGCGCTGACTGGCAATTTCACAGCAGTCCAACACCCGGGCAACAACCTGTTTTTCCACTCCCGCCGGCAGATTGGTGAGCACCTGCCTCATAGCAACATCCCCAGCAACAAATTGCGCAACAATCTCAACAACAACAACATTATCAAAGGTGACAGGTCAATCATGCCCAAAGGCGGGATTATTCTGCGGAGCGGGCCCAAAAAGGGCTCGGTAATGGCATAAAGGACCTCGTAAATATCAATCATAATGCTGCCGGGCCGGGCCGGGAACCAGGAAATGATAATCCGAGCCAATAGAATTACATACATAACATTGAAAAGCCCGTTTAAAACCGAGGCAACTGTCAACGACATCAAGTGTCTCTCCCTTCGCCGAAAATCGCGCTGCCAATCCTGACCATGTTGGCGCCGGCAGCAACTGCCTGGGGATAGTCGTTTGACATGCCCATGGACAGCCACTCCATAGCCGAATCAGGGGGCAACTGATGATTTTTAAGTTCGTTGTATTTTTCTGCAAGTTGATCAAACCAGTTTCTCGTGGTTGTTTTGTCTGCATCCTCAGCAGTAATGGTCATCAGGCCCCTGATACGCAGGCCGTCCAGCTTTCCCGCCGATTGGACAAAATCTCCGGCTTCGCACAAATCGACACCGGCCTTGGCGCTGTCGCGGGAAACATTGACCTGGACAAGGCAATCAAACACAATTCCCTGGGCTTGGGCAAAAGACGACAGTTTTTCAGCCAGTTTCCATCTGTCCAGCGAGTGGATCAGCGAGAAATCGGGGAGAAATTTAACCTTGTTGGTTTGAATCCTGCCTATCATATGCCACTGCAAACCCGGCTTGTTGACCGCTCGAATCTTTTCAAGCCCGGCAGGCAGCCGGTTTTCGCCAAAATGGATGTGTCCCAAGGCCGCCAGGCCCAGCACCTGCTCAGCAGTGGCCTCTTTGCTTACTGCCACCAATGCCACAGCCTCAGCGTCCCGGCCATTTTCCTGAGCAATCCGGGCAATGTTATCGCGTACATTTCTATAGGATTTTTCCAGGCCATTCATCTGTTGAACCACCACCCTGCCACAGAATGGGCCCAAAAGGGAACCGTCAGCAGTTGTTGTCCGGGACGCAGGCCCTGGACATAGGCATATTCATCTGTGACGGTCAAAACAGAAACCGGTGTAAATACATGACTGCCCCGGGAGTAAAGCAACACACCAGTTTTTCCGTCGTACTCAATAACTGCTTCCGGGGACACAACGCATGTTCCATCTGCCGGGAATTTTAGCCGGCCGCTGAAAATGCGATTGTCTGCCAGAGAATCGGGAAAAAGCGGTGCCTCCCATTTGACCCAGTATCCGTCCTCCCAGGGAAATACTTCATTGACCCGCAGAGATACCTGATTAAAGCTTTCTTCATTGAGAAATCTCACAGTCTGGGTGTTGGAGACAGGTTCGTGATCCAAAAAAGCTGCCACAGCAAAACGGGTGTTGCTGACAATCACGGCCACCACATCACCCGCCTGGACATTGTCGATGCCTTCCGGGCTGGGCGGGTTTTCCGTCAAATCCGTCAGCAAAGAAACTGTTTCAGTGTCCAGGTTCAACCCTGTAGGCAACATGCCTTCCAGCCCATCCGTTGTGTGCATTACCAAGCCGGCCACCGGAGCTGTCAGCGGATAAGCAGCCGTACTGCCCTGGATCTCTGCCACCTGCTGCCCTACCCTGGCCCGCTGTCCATGCTGGACAACTGGGTTGTAACTGCCAGCATGCGGGGCGGTAAGGATTTCTTCGTTTCGCAAAAGCACAAAATCGACTTCCGGCCCCCAGATTTCCGTGGCACTGCCAACCATCTCCAAGGGGAACACATATCCCAGCACCCAACCCAAGCTTTGGAAGGCCAGGTAGCCGCAAAGGGCCACGACTAAAAGAGCAAACAGCCAACGACGCCACGCGCCGGTGCCCGGCTCCTTTTTGCCCCCTTTAATTACCTTTAGATTCCTTCCCGCCATAAATTCCACCTCTTGTCCAGCTAATTATAGCACAGCGCACGCCGGCTAAAAAGAAAGCAGCGGGGGCAGTTTTTGACAAGAAAAAGAGCGGATTCCCGCTCACTCTTCCTTATTTCTTCGAAGATATGCCGGAGTGTCGATGTCTTTCTCCTCATCTTCCGTGGGCTTCCATCCTTCGGAATCCCGGGGAGCACTGCCTGAGGCGGCAATTCCAGTGGCAATTACTGTCACACATACCTCATCATTGAGTTCAGGATTGATAACCAAACCATATATCAGGTTAACTTCCTTGTCAGCGTATTCCTTAATCAGGTTTGCCGCCTCGGTGGCTTCGGAGATGCTCAAATCATTTCCACCGGTGACATTGAGGATAACCCCCTTTGCACCGTCAATGGAAGTTTCCAGCAGAGGGCTGTTAATCGCAACTCTCGCTGCTTCAGCAGCCCTGGATTCCCCCTTGGCCCTGCCAATACCCATCAAAGCGGCTCCCGTTTCTTTCATAATCGTCTGCACATCGGCAAAATCCAGGTTGATAAGCCCGGGGTTGGTAATCAGGTCAGACAACCCCTGGACAGCTTGCCGCAACACATCATCAGCAATCCTGAATGCTTCGACGATGGGAGTTCTCTCCTCTACAACCTGGTACAGCCTGTCGTTGGGAATTATGATAAGAGTGTCCATTTTTTCCCGGAGGTTTTCTATGCCCTTTTCCGCGTAAAGAGCCCGGCGGCGGCCTTCAAAGGAAAAAGGCTTGGTCATTACTCCAACGGTCAGCGCGCCATCCTCCTTGGCCAAGTCTGCTATCAGAGGCGTCGCACCGGTTCCCGTTCCACCGCCCATGCCGGCAGTGACAAAAACCATATCAGCACCGCTGATATGTTTTTTCAGCTGTTCCTGGCTTTCCTCAGCGGCTTTGCGGCCGATTTCCGGATTGGCGCCTGCCCCCAGCCCCCGGGTAAGCTTGGCCCCTATTTGGATTTTTACATCAGCTTTGGACATGTGCAGGGCCTGAGCATCGGTATTGACTGCGATGAACTCCACGCCCTTTACTCCTGCCTCCACCATGCGGTTTATGGCGTTGCTGCCGCCACCGCCAACACCAACAACTTTAATGTGAGCGTATTGCTCAATATCAATTTCCATGTAATCAGCCATTTACGGCACCCCCTATTCTATCCACCAAACAATTCGGTAAACAAGGAACGGAATTTAGACATAAACTTGCCTGGCTTGCGTTGGGTGCGGCTATCTTTGCCAGACCCGTGGAACTTAATCTTTTTGTGTCCTGCAGCATAGTAGAGTACCGCTGTGCTGGAGGTAAAGGACGGATCAGAGACGCCAATGTGTTCAGGACGGTAGATGCGGACGTTGGTGCCCAGCTTTCTTTCTGCCACTTCCAGCAAACCCGGCAGCTGACAGGTGCCCCCGGTGAGCACAATCCCACCGCTGGGCGGCTCACGGAACCCGGATTTAATCAGTTCGTTGCGGATAAAGTCAAACATCTCTTCCACCCGGGGCTTGATGTACTCCACCAGCCGGGTTGCATCGATTTGTGTCGATTCTGATGCCCCCACACTGTCATAACTGATGGCCTCCTGGCCTGCAGCTTCATAGCTGGCGGCACCATAGAGCAACTTGATTTGTTCAGCCTGCGAGTAAGGCACACGCAATCCATGGGCCAGATCATATGTAATCAGATCGCCGCCCTGGGGAATGGAAGTAAAGCTTTGGATGGTGTTGTGTTTGTAAAGGGAGATTTCGGTCACACCGGCCCCAATGTCAATCAGCGCACAACCCAGTTCCCGCTCATCGGAGCTGAGGGCCATATTGCCGCCGGCAATTCCTTTTAAAACCACATCGCTGATTTCCAAATCTGCCTTTTCTACACATCTGCGCACATTTTGCAGGTAGGTTGCCTTGCCTGTCACCACCAGGGCATCCACTTCCAGCCTTACGCCGATCATTCCCACCGGATCTTTAATTCCTTCATAACCGTCCACGATATAAGAAATCGGGTTCACGCTGATGATTTCCCGTTCCGGCGGAATGGCGAGAACCTGGGCAGCCTGCACAACCCGAGTTACATCCTGGGGGGTAATTTCTTTATCCTCCCCCTGGACAGCAACCACACCGCTATTGCGCAGCAATGTTGTCTGGGGACCACCGATGCCCAACACAACAGTGTCGATATCTTCACCTATCATGCGTTCAGCCTGGCTGACAGCATCTTCAATGGAGTTGACTGCTGCCTCAATGTCGATGATTATACCCTTTTTCATGCCAGTTGACTTGCTTTGACCAATGCCGATGATATTAACCGCTCCTTCACGATCAATTTCACCAACAATGACGCGGGTATTAGACGTGCCCAAGTCAAGACTACAAAGCATACTGGTTTTTGCCACTAATCACACCCCCGCCTCGTTTACTTATAAATTCAACAAAAGAATGGGTTTTCCTCTCTTAAATGCATGTTAATTATCAGTTTCATAGGGGCTGAAAACCACCTGCCCCGAACGGGTTCGCAAATCCACCACTCCCTTGACACCTTCCATGCGCAACTGGGCCAGCACCATGGTCAAATCGTCCAAACGCTGAGTATAGTCATCCCCTGCCCAGATTTTAACAACATATCCATCAGTAGTATAGAGCACAAAGTACAATGGCAGGTGGGAGATATTCACTTCCGATATTTGTTTTTGAAACGACAAAAAATCATGCAACAAATCCAAGCAGAACATGACCTCATCTGTTTCCACCGCATCTCCAGGGCTGACATCCAACTCTATACCTGTCAGAAAAGGTAGTGAAGTCCCGGAGGTTGGTGTAAGCACCACACCATCGGCAGACAGCGGCAACCATCCGCCCTCTTGCACAGATACAGCGGCCACCGGTTGCCGTTCAGCAACTTCAACAACAATGCTGTTGGGAAACTGGCGGCGTATCGAGGCTTCGGCCAGCCACGGGTGCTGGCTGAGAGCATGTTGCTTGTCACTGAGATTAATGCGCCAAAGATGCATTCCTGGTTCCAACCCCGCAAGGGTGAGTAACTCATCGGTGTCAACCGCATCGTTTCCCCGAACAACAACATCCTCAATCAGCACCAGGGGAGAAGTGAGGTACAGGGCAAGAGAACCGAAAAAGACCAGCGTTAAAGCAAGTGCCAGCAACGAACGTCGCCAACTGCCTTTTTTCTTCTGCTTGTACTTTAACACATTCTTGCCCATTAGTATTCTCCTCCTTTCATTTCCGGCAATAGCGGGAGATGTTGAGCAAAACGCCCAAGGATCCCAACGTAACAACCAGAGAGGAACCGCCATAACTTATCAGCGGCAGGTTCAATCCCGTTACCGGCAACATGCCTGTTACAACGCCCAGATTAATGGTCACCTGGACGATAATCATCACCGTTATGCCCAGAGCCAGAAACTGTCCAAAAGTGTCCGGAGCCCGAAAAGCTATTCTGAATCCCCGCCACAGCAACACGCCGTAGAGGGCAATCACAAACAAGCAACCAACAAAACCCATCTCCTCCGCCAGTATGGCAAAGATAAAATCATTCCATGGCTCGGGAAGATAGAGCTGCTTTTGCATGCTGGCGCCCAGACCCACTCCTGCCCATCTGCCGGCTCCGATGGCCAACAGTGATTGCACCACCTGCCAACCTGCACCATGGCGGTCAACCCAGGGGTCAGAAAAAGACATAACCCGGCTCAGGCGATACGGAGCCACCCATACCAGAGCCAGCAAGGGCGGCAAGGCCGCCAGGGCTGTTCCCAAAAGATGGAGCAAGCGCGCCCCTGATGCAAAGACCATGACTACTATCGTGGCCGTTATGGCAAGGGCTGTGCCAAAATCCGGTTGCAACATTATCAAGAAAAAACAGAGCACCAGCACCAACAAAACTGGCAGCAACCCTTTTCTGAAATCTGTCATCTTGTCCAGTTTGAAAGAAAAGTAATTGGCGCAAAACAACACCAGGGCAAACTTTGTCAACTCGGCAGGTTGCAGGTACATAAATCCCAGGTTGATCCACCGTTGAGCATCGGCCCGGGTTGCACTCAGTTCCGGCACCAGCACCAGTAGCAGCAACAACAGATTGATGAAGAAAACGGGCCTGACCAGTTTGCGCCAGTGATAGTAGCTGAAGTTCATGCAGAAGTACATTCCCACAAGCCCTGCCAGGGCGTAGAGGAACTGGCGACTGAAAAAATAATAGCTGGTTCCAAAGCGGTGCAGCGATATCACAGTGCTGGAGCTGTAAACCATAATCAACCCCACCGCAAGAAGCAGGCCAATTGTAACCAACAACACAGAATCCGGGCTCTTGCGCTGCACCATCTCTATCCCTCCAAACCAGTCACGAGATCTTTAAAATGCTTTCCCCGTTCCTCAAAACTTGCATACTGATCCCAGCTGGCACAAGCAGGAGACAAAAGTACCACCGAACCCGGCTCAGCAAGCTTATGAATTTTTGCAAAGGCCGCTTCCAAATCTGGTTGCTGGGTTACTTCTTTTACGCCGGCAGCTGTCATTGCCTCAGCCAGTTGGCCCGCTGTTTGTCCATAGCAACACACTGCCACAGCTCTCTGGGCGGCAACAGCGGCCAATTCACCGAAATCGGCCCCCTTGTCATACCCTCCGGCCAACAGCAAAACACCCGGTTCAAAAGATTTAAGTGCGATGATTGCCGATTGCGGGTTGGTTGCCTTGGAGTCATTGATGAACGTTACCCCGCCAAACTGGCCGACGAACTCCAAGCGATGCTCCACACCCCGAAAATTCGCCAGCCCCTGGGCGATTTCCCCGGCAGTGACACCCATGACCCGGGCGGCGGCAATGGCGGCCAAAGCATTCTGTCGGTTGTGGCCGCCGGGAATTTTAAGACACTCAAGGGGCGCCAGTTTTTCTTCCCGGCCGTTGTAACGCCAGCAGAAAAAGTTGTCATGGATATAACACACCGCTCCTGACTTGGCGGACAGGCTGTAGGAAATCTCCTCAGCCGGCCCCCGGGGCATTTGCCGCAAACCGGGATCATCCAGGTTGATGACAACATAGTCCTGCGCTGTCTGCCGCTGCTGAAGCCTGAACTTGGCTGCCACGTAGTTTTCCATTGTCTTATGCCTGTCAAGGTGGTCTGGCGTAATGTTGGTATAGACAGCCACCCGGGGGTGAAACTGGTAGCAGTCTTCCAGCTGGAAACTGCTGACCTCCGCCACCAGCACCCAATCCTCTGTCTTGCCGTCACTGATGGCAGAAAGAGGCAAGACGATATTTCCTCCTACAGCCGACGGGCGTTGCCCCTGGGCAAACAATTCTCCCGCCAGGGCAGCGGTGGTGGTCTTGCCGTTTGTTCCCGTCACGGCCACGATTTCTGCATCGGTAACGAGGTATGCCAGCTCCAGTTCGCTGATTATCGGAATACCCTTGCTCCGCGCTGCAGCAAGCAATTCAATGTCCGGCGGGATGCCCGGGTTTTTAACTATCAAATCCAATTGGGAAAGCAGTTCAAGGGGATGACCGCCGGCAATCAAGGCTATGCCCAACTTGTCCAGCGCTTTGGTGTCTGCAACGTCAAAACTCTCCAGTGGCGCCCGGTCAGTGACAGTCACCCTTGCCCCTTTGTCATGCAGCACCCGGGCTGCTGCCATTCCACTGCGGGCAGCGCCCAGCACCAATATGTTTTTCGCTTCAAACATGGGCATCCTCCTTACAGCAGAAACCACAGCGCCAAACCAACTGCTGCCAAAGCTGACTGGGTCAACCAAAACCAGCCACAAACCCGACGCTCGCTCCATCCCAGCAACTCAAAGTGGTGATGGATGGGAGCCATGCGGAAAACCCTGCGTCCGCCGGTGGCCCGAAAATAGAGCACCTGAATGATTACCGACACAGTCTCAATCACAAACACCCCGCCAAATAACAACAACAGCAACTCTGTGCCGGTCAATACTGCAATGGCGGCCACGGCTCCGCCGATGGCCAAAGAGCCGGTGTCACCCATAAAAACCCGGGCAGGGTTGAATCGCAAAAACCCCAAAAGTGCGCCAATCAGCCCCACGGCCGCCAAGGCCACACCTGTCTGCTGCTGCACCAATGCAACCACTGTGCCGGCAACCAGGGTAACAATCCCCAACCCGGCTGCCAAACCGTCCACGCCATCGCTTAGGTTGACCGCATTCACCGAACCGATCAGCACCAGCAACATCAGCAGGGGATAAAGCATGCCCAGGTAAATTTCGCCCCAACCCGGCACTGTCAGGCTCAGGTCAACTCCTTCTCTCCAAATCACCAGGAAGAATAACAAAGATACTATAACTTGCCCCGTCAGCTTGTACCGGGCCTTCAGCCCCAGTGGACGGGCCAGCACTACTTTAAGATAATCATCAGCAAAACCAATGGCCGCAAAAGCCAGTGCCACCAACAGCACGGCAAAGCCCTGCCATTCCCTGATAAACACCAGTCCGGCCAAAACTGCCGCCGCCAGAAAGATCACTCCGCCCATGGTGGGTGTGCCTGCCTTTGAAAGATGCTGCTGGGGCCCCACGTCCCGGACATGCTGGCCTATCTTCAGGCGCTGCAGCATCGGTATCCCAACCCAGGCCGCTGCCAGGGCCAAGGCAAGTGCGCTAATCAATGTCAGTACTATAAGAACTGTCATCTGTCTCCTCCTTCTGCCATCGCTTCCACCAGCAGCTCCATTTTCACCCCCCGGGAGCCTTTAAACAGAACTGCATCTCCCGGCTCCAGCCGGCTCAACAACGATATCGCCTGGCGGCTGTCGGGCATGCATTGAATGTTTTCCTCTGTCAGTCCGCCGGCTATTGCACCCTTTTTAACATCTTCACAATAGGGGCCAACGGCTACCAGCCAATCTACTTCCATCTGGGCTGCGGAGCGGCCCACCTCAAAATGTTCATCTGCCGCCACATCTCCCAGCTCCAGCATTGTCCCCAAAAAAGCAGCTCTTTTCCCTGCCATCGTCAAGGAAGAAAGGACTTCCAGCGCAGCCCGACAAGAATCCGGGCTGGCATTGTACGTGTCATCCAACACAGTAACCCCGTTTATCTCCCTGTATTGAAGCCTGCCCTCTGTTCCGGTGACTTTTCTCAGGCTGTCCGCCATTTCTTCCGGGGCGACAGCCAGTTCCAGACCCATTGCAAAGGCTGCCAGGGCGTTGGCCACATTATGTTTCCCAGGCAGAGGAATTTCCACCCTCTGCCTGTCTGCTCCCCAGCACACATCAAAGCTGCTGCCTTTATATCCCAGTGCGACATTGTCAGCCCGGACATCGTTTGTTTCAGAAAACCCAAAGAAAACCGTTTTATGAGGACGGGTGCTCTGCCTGGCCCGTTGGCGCAAACGTACATCATCGCCGTTAACAACCATGATGCCCGGCGGCTGAATGTTGTCTGCCAGCTCGAACTTGGCCTCCAGAATTGCCTCCAGGGAGCCAAGCTTTTCCAGGTGCGAACTGCCGGCATTGGTGATAATCCCCAGGCCCGGCAGGCTGATTCGACACAGATCTTGTATCTCGCCGGCAGCAGTCATGCCCATATCCAAGACGGCATAACGGTGCTCAGGGGTGACATCAAACAAAGCCAGCGGCAACCCTATCTCATTGTTCTGGTTGCCTGCAGAAGCAAAAACCGGGTAGGTGGATTCAACAACTGCAGCCAACAAATCCTTGGTGGTAGTCTTCCCAGTGCTGCCTGTGACACCAATTACTGTCACATCGGGCAGCTGCAGGCGACGATAGGACGCCAACTGTTGCAAAGCCTTGAGGGTACTTGGCACTTTTATCGGCACCAAGCCAGGGGCACCGGTTACGTCTTGCTCCACCAGGGCAGCCACCGCCCCCTTGCGGGCACTTTCTTCCAAAAACATATGCCCGTCGGTATGCTCACCCTTAAAAGCGACAAAGAGGCTGCCGGACACAACATTGCGGCTGTCGATTACAACCGAAGTGATGGCCTGGGACAGATCACCTGTTTCAACCTTACCCCCGACTATGTCCGCAACAGTTTTAATTTTAAGCTTCACCGGCCTCACCTTCTTTCCCGTAGTGTGGAAAACAACTGGCACTATTGTAACACTTATTCCCCCGGCGGCACGAAGTTGACATTTACCTTTGAGCCCGGCTCAACAATCACACCGGGGGCCGGTGTCTGCTGATTGGCAACCCCACTGCCACTGGCGGAAAATTCCAAGCCCAAAAGCTCCAGTAAATCTCCCGTTTCCCGCATGGAAAGACCGGACAAATCCGGCACCATTACCTGCTTTTTATCGCCGGAAACAGCGGCAGTGTAGACCATTATCGAAGCATTGACAGGCATCTCACTGCCGGCCGCCGGCAGTTGGGCAACAATCTCGCTGCCATCCCCCTGGATTCTCATGCCAAAACCCAAAGGCTCCAGCGTTTCCTGGGCTTCACCCAGTGTAAGACCGGTAAGGTCAGGCACCGTTTCCTGTTCCAGGGGTTGGGGCGCAGACACAGTGTCATCGGGAGGTATGTTCAGGTAACGCATAATTTCCGCCACTATTGAGGCAAAAACCGGGCCCGCCACCTGTCCCCCCCAATTGGGTCCTTGGCTGGGCTCGTCAACCATGACATAGACGGCAACCACCGGGTCCTCAACGGGGGCAAACCCCAGGTAGGACAAAATGTAAGCACCAGGCAGGTATCCTCCTCCGGGAGCAATTTTTTCAGCCGTTCCGGTTTTCCCGGCCACTCGATAGCCTTCCACCATGGCAAAACGTCCCGAACCGTATTCAACGCCGTCGGCCATTACATTGGCCATTATTTTGGCTGTTTCCTTTGATAACACCTGCCGCACCGCATCCGGCTGGAGGAGTTGGACGGTATTGCCCTGTTGATCCTGCACCTCCATTACCAACTGAGGTTTCATCAGGTACCCGCCATTGGCAATTGCGGCAACTGCCATTACCTGTTGCAGCGGCGTAACCGCATTGCCCTGGCCGAATGCACTGACCGCCAAGTCAGTTTCACTCATTGTGTCAACAGGGAAAAGTATCCCCCGGTGCTCCCCCGGGTAATCTATGCCCGTTCGATCACCAAAGCCAAAAGCATGAATATATTCCATCATGCGCTCTTTCCCCAGGTCCATGCCAATGGAAACAAATCCCGGGTTGCAGGAATTCCAGAGCACCTCGGCCATTGTCTGGGTTCCATGACCCTGGGTGCGCCAACAGCGAATGGTGCGGGGGGCCACTTCTACATGGCCGGTGCAATGATATGTGTCCTCCAAATCCAACAGGTTTTCTTCCAGCGCGGCAGACAGTGTGACCAGCTTGAAGGTGGAACCCGGCTCATATGCGCTGGACACCAGTGGATTTCGATAAGAGCTGCTGGGATATGACTGGAAGTTTTCCGGGTCAAAATCGGGGCGGGATGCCATTGCCAGCACTTGGCCTGTGCGCGGGTCCACGACTATCACGGCTGCCCCTTTGGGAGCAAACCGTTCCATTGCCGCATCCAGTTCCCTCTCAACTATATGCTGAATCATCTCGTCGATGGTCAAGATAAGGTTGTACCCGTCCTTTGCCGGCATTGAACTTTGCACAGATTCCGCAATTTGCCGGCCGTGTACGTCCGTCCGGTAGATCTCAAAGCCCGAGGTTCCTTTAAGCAAGTGTTCGTATTGATGTTCCAGACCCTCCAACCCGCCATCGCTGCCCACAAATCCCAATACATGGCTTGCCAGGTTGCCCTGAGGGTAATAACGCTTGCTCTCTTCCACCAAACGGATACCCGGCAGATCCAACTCTGCTACAGCTTCAGCAACGCTGCTGTCCACACGGCGGGCCAGGTAAACTTCCCGGGTACTCATGGCCAAACGCTGGCGCAAGTGCGCCTCGGACAGCCCCAGCACCGGAGCCAGCGCCCGGGCTGCAGCGTCGATGTCGTCAACACCGGCGGTAACAGCAACAACTGAATTGGACGGGGCACTGCCCGCCAACAGCTTTAAATTTCGGCTGTAAATCGATCCTCGCTGGG
Source organism: Clostridiales bacterium (assembly GCA_003559415.1). GTDB lineage: Bacteria > Bacillota > Proteinivoracia > UBA4975 > PWLI01 > PWLI01. The sequence goes on from PWLI01000112.1 coordinate 17,874, forward strand.
GATGAAGGGTAACCCGGGTATTCCATTGCCGTTCAGCAATGCCCTGAAGTTCAGCGCCCCGGACAAACTGCAGCCAACCCAGCCGTCCCAGCACAGCAGCCAGAAAAAAAGCAAAGACTGCAAAAGACGCCAGCAGTCTTCTTTTCACAGTCCCTTGATAACCACTAGTTCCCATCCCTGTCAGCTCCTGAAACCTTTATGTGTCCCAGAAAGTAAATTTCTCCCGGCTGGGGATAGCGTAAACCCAGTTGGCTGACTGCAATGGATTCCAATCTATCCAAAGAAGTTAGCCGGGCAAGCTGCAACTCCAGCTGGCTGTGCTGTTCGTGCAGAACTTGCCTGGAAGTTTCCAACTCCCTTATCTGCATGTTTAGACGATTAATTTCACCATAACGGTATACAACAAGCAGTGCCAGGGCAATGACAAGAAGGCCCACTGCAACCCGTTTCGCCGGACGCCAATCGATGCCCTGGCGATGCCGTGGACGATGAATAGGCCTTGGCTTAGGCTGGCTTTGCCGGCGCGGCCGGCTTCGCGGTTGATAGGCGACTACCATGTCATTTACCCCCTTCCCCTGTAACGGTCAGCATCTCCACAGCCCGCATCCGGGCGCTTCGCGCCCGCGGGTTGGATTCAATTTCCTTTTCACTGGGCACAATTGGCTTGCGGGTAAGCAATTTTACCTGTTGTTGGCCACCGCAAGTGCAAATCGGCAAGCTCGGTGGGCATTTACACCGGACACTGCGGTCGCGGAAAACATTCTTGACTATCCTGTCTTCCAGTGAGTGGTAGGAAATTACAACAATGACTCCGCCGGGTGCGCATAGATCCAACGCCCCCTCCAATCCCCGTTCCAGGCTTTCCAACTCACTGTTGACTGCAATTCGCAGCCCCTGAAAAACCCGCCGGGCCGGGTGGCCGCCCTTGCGTCTGGCCGAGGCGGGGATAGCCGCCTTCACTGTTTCCACCAGCTGTCCCGCCCGGACAAAAGGCTCCCGGGTTCGCCGTTCTACAACAAACTTGGCAATTCGGCTGGCCCATCTTTCTTCTCCATAGCGATGAAACACAGAAGAAATTTGCTGTTCAGTCCAGTTGTTGAGAATTTCCGCAGCCGTCAGCAAATCATTTTTGTTCATTCGCATGTCCAGCGGAGCATCATCTTGGTATGAAAAACCCCGCTGCAGGTTGTCCAGCTGCCAGGAGGAAACCCCCAAGTCAAAGAGAAAACCATCTATCGGCAGATCCCAAGTTGCCAGCAAATCGCTGACGGAAGAAAAGTTTCCCTGAACCAGGTGTGCTTTGTCAGCAGGCAGTCGTTGCCTGGCGGCCTCCAAAGCGTCAACATCCCGGTCAATCCCTACAAGCCAGCTGCCAGCCGGCAGCATTTCTGCGACAGCCGCGGAATGACCGCCACCGCCCAGCGTGCAGTCAACCACTGTCCGGCGGCGAGCTGGTTGAAGAAGGTCCAGCACTTCAGCCAACAGAACGGGCTGATGAGAGTATTCCATAATTAAATTCCCTCGAGTTTCTCTGCCAACTCTTCAAACCGTTCACCGGCGTTGCTGTTTATGTCCTGCCACACTGGCAGCGACCAAATTTCGATACGATCGGAAACACCAATTGTCACCACTTCTTTTTGGATGTTGGCATACTCCCGCAATGATGCCGGCAGAAAAACCCGTCCCTGACGGTCACATTCTGCCTCGGCGGCCCCGGAAAACAAAATCCGGGTGAAAGTTCTGGCATCCCTTTTGGCCAGCGGCAGATTTTGCACTTCCGCAGCCAACTTCTTCCATTCATCCATGGGGTAAACAAACAGACAACCATCCAGACCCTTGGTGATGATAAACTTCTCTCCCAACTGATCACGGAAGCGGGCGGGCATTATCAGCCTGCCTTTTTCATCGATGCTATGTTGGTACTCTCCCAAAAACATCTGCCCACCTCCTCCACTACACTCCACTATACTCCACTTTGTCCTATCTTTCTACCCCCTGTCGCCAAAATCCTTCTTTTTTTGGACTTTTTTTTCAAAAAAATCCCTGAATTTGCTTCAAAACAAAAAAAACCGCCTTTTCAGGCGGCAAATTATCGATAATGCGGGTTAAACTGGCGTGCTGTAAGCTGTTTCAACTTCTTCGGGACGGTTAATGGTTAACACTTTCTCTCCACATCTGGGACAAAACTCACCATTTTCGGCAGCAGACCGCAGCCCCTGTAACCCACAAGAAAGGCATAAATACTCGCCGCGACGCTGTGTTTCCAAAACCACCATCCCCCTTCAATGTGATTGGGTTTTACTTCGCCGCCAATCAACAAAAACCCTTCCTGTTATCGCCAGTAACAGAGATTTAATTTCGCTAATCAGTCAATGCTTTTTACTTTTGCAATAATTTCCTGATTGGCAGGGAACCCTGCTGATTTTTCAACGATGTTGCCCTGGCGGTCGAAAATAACAGTGGAAGGGGTGAACCGCAATCCGTACTCCTGGAAAAGGCCAAGGCCGTTTACCAGCAAGCTGAGATCCGGGTAGCCGCCAGCCAATTGCTCTATTCTTTCCCTGGAATCGTTCAGGTTGACCAGAAGCAAGTAGCTGTCTGAAGGCATTTCATTGTTGAGCACTGCCAGATCCGGCAAACGGGAAATGCAGGGAGGACAGCTGGCCGACCAGAAGTAAATCACCACAACACTGCCTTCAAGCTCACTGAGCTGCCATGTTTCACCGTCCATATCTTCCAAAACAAAACCATTGGTTGTGCCATTCCCACCGTTCCCCCCGGTGTCTACCAGGCAACACCCGGACAGGATAACAACAAGCAACAACACCGGCAATAGTTTTTTCATTATTTACCCTCCTGTGAAAAACTGACTTATAGTCTGCCACTGACCCAGCACCAACAACACTCCGGCGGCCAGCAAAATCACTGCCGCCACTCGTTGAATCACCAGAGCAGCCTTGGCGCTGAGCAACCGCTCTGAGCCGCTGAGCAAGAGGCCAGCTGCCACAAAGGGCAGGCCAAATCCCAGGGAAAACACAAACAACATGGAAACCCCCTGCCACACTGTATCCAGGCTGCCGGCCAGCAGCAATATGGAAAGCAGCACCGTGCCGACACAGGGCGTCCAGGCGGCAGCCAACACCACCCCAAAAAGGAAAAATCCCACTGGCGTTCGCTGGGGCGTGATATTAAACCCCAGCCGCTTTTGCAACAGTGGCAATTTGAACAGGCCCAGCATTTGCAGCCCAAAAACTACAAGCACCACACCTGCCAAGCGGGCCAGCAACACTTGATGGCTCAGCAAAAAGTTGCCCATCGCTGTTGCACTGGCGCCCAGGCCAGTGAAAACCAAGGAGAACCCCAGCATAAACAACAGCAGATTGCCCAGCAATTTTAACCGGGATTGCTCAGCCTGCCCGCCAAAATATGCAAGATATACCGGCAACAACGGCAACACACAGGGAGAAAAAAATGCCGTCAAGCCAGCAACAAAAGCCAAAGGATAAGTCACAGGCCACACCTCCATATACCCCTATAGGGTATAATACATCATGGGGGTATGGCCTGTCAATCCCGCTACAGCGGTTGGTAACCCGATTCGATTACTGCCTGATGTATTGCCGTCATCTCCACTGATCCGTCGGTTTCTACTGTGGCAGTCTTTTTATTCAGGTCGACCTCAACTGCGCTGACTCCCGGCACGCTGCCAATTGCCTTTTCCACCGCTGCCTTGCAGTGGGCGCAGGTCATGCCGTCAACTAACACCTTCAGCGTTTTCACCTGCCTCACCTCCCTTTGACTGTTTCCATCTTTTCCTGGACCACAAAAACAGTGCTATGCCCGCTATTATCATGGCTATGCTCACCAGCTGTGCTACTCGAAAAGGCCCCAGCATCAGGCTGTCGGTGCGAAATGCTTCAATCCACAGCCGGCCGCTGGAATACCCAGCCAGGTACAGGGCGAAAACCTGGCCGGGCAACGGCTTGCGGCGGAATATGAAAAGCAGCATAAGGCCCACCACGGCCAAGTTCCAGATGAATTCGTACAGGAAGGTCGGGTGGCGGTAGCCCCCGGCTATATACATGGCCCATGGCAGGTCGGTGAGCCGCCCGTAGGCCTCCTGGTTTGCATAGTTTCCCCAGCGGCCGATGGCCTGGCCCATCAACAGGGCAGGGGTCGCCGCATCGGTGAACCGCCAAAAACTGATGCGCCGCCAACGGCAGTAAATCACGGCAAAGCCCACACAGGCCAGCACCAGGCCGTGAATGGCCAGCCCCCCCTGCCAGACATAGAGGATGGTTATGGGGTCCGAAAGATAAACCTCCAGATTGAAGAGCACATACCAAATACGCGCTCCCACTGCCCCGATGGGGACTGCATAAATCAAAAACTCTTCAAAGTGTGACATGTTCATGCCGAAGTGGCGTCCCAGGCGGCGGGCCAGCAAAAACCCCAGCAGCACCGCAGTGGCAATGAAGATGCCGTACCAGTGGATGGTCAGCGAACCCAGTCGGAATGCTACCGGATCCATCTAGCTGTTCTCATCCTGAATTTCCAGCAGGTAGTCAATTTCTGCCTTGGGTTCCAGGGCGTTGGACACCGAGCAGTAAGTGCCCAGCGACAATTCGATGGCCCGACGGGCCTTGGGTTCTTCAACCTGGCCCAGGATGATGTATTTGACCGTTATTTTCTCAAAATACTTTGGGTGCTCCTGCCGGCGCTCACCGGAAACTTCTATCCGCAAATCCTTTATCGGCTGACGCATCTTTTCCAGCGTTGATACAACATCAATGCCGGAGCAGCTGCCCACTGCCATCAACAGCGCTTCCATGGGTGTGGCGGCATCGTTGCTTCCATCGGACATTCTTACCACTGTGCCCTTTTGATTCTGGGCAGCGAACTCTCCCTGCTGCCATTTAATACTCACATCCATCTCTATCCCTCCAGTACAATATTGCCTCTTTATTATACCACTACCAACAAAACTTGACACAGGCCGGGATCCGCCAACTTGCATTCTGCAGGCACAGTTGCTATAATTATGCTTGCCCTGCGCCTATAGCTCAGAGGATAGAGCACCGGCCTCCGGAGCCGGGAGCCCAGGTTCGACTCCTGGTAGGCGCGCCATAGAAAACCAACGCCCCGCAAGTTGCGGGGCGTGTTTTATTGAACTTTTTTCTCACGCAGGTAGATGGGATTGGAAAAAACCCAGGGGGCCTGGCCACGGCGGAAGGGCAGCCAGACTTCCACCCGGTAGCTGGCTGGCTTGTTGACAACGGCTGACAAATTCCTTCCCCGATGGCTGGCAATTTCCTGCCCATCGGCCAACAGGCGGATGTTGCCGGGCCGGGGCAGCTCCACAACCAGCTCTGCTTCCCCACCCTGGATGAAAAGAGACTGGCCCATGCCAAGCCTCTTTTCCCCCTGATGGGCCCAGAACCTGAACCCGCTGGAGCAAGCCAGCCAATCCAGGGCAAACCAGCACCTGCCGGCCGCCAGTGCCTCCAACACCGCCCTGCCGTCCTTGTCACCCTGGCCGGTCAGCGGGCCTTTCAACAACACATAGTTGTTCAAAGCCCGGAAGAGCATGGGGTAATCCAACGCTGCCAGACGCAAACAGCCAAGCCTGACTGCCAGGCCATGGAGGTCACTGCCCGCCACACCGGTCACATGTCGGTGCCGGGTGGCCATGTCCCATTTCTGCATTGCCTGCTGGCAGGGCCCTGCCAACAGCGGCCGGTAGCGGTCAAAAAACAGTGCCAGCACTGCCCGAAACAATTTCGCCGTATACTCCTTCCACTGGGAGGTGGCGTTCCAGAGCTCAATCCCCTGGTAGCCGTCTACATCCCAGTCCTGCCATTGGTAGGCCCGTCCGCCGCTGAAATAGGGCGAACCCTTCTCAAAGGGGTGGGCAATAATGCCCATGCCTCTCTGGCGGTTGACCCAATCCACCGTTTGCCGGGAGCCCAGCTGCATTTCTTCCGGGCCCCGGGCCACGTCATAAGCCAGGTAGTGGCTGTGGGCCAGGTTGTACTCGCTGCCATTGAGCACCAACACTCCCTGGCGATACTCTGCCGGCTCACATTCCACATGGTGGTCATTGATGCCAATAAAATCCAAGCCCGCTTTGACAGCCCGGGGGATAATTGATTCCAAATCCAGGGTGCCGTCAGAACGGTTGGTATGGATGTGAATGTTGCCCCGCAGCTCATACATAATAATCTACTTGCCAGAGATGGAAAGGTCGCCGATAAGCAGCGAAGGTGAGCCGATGAGGCTGCCCATGGGCATGCCGAAGTTCAGGTCATTGCCAATTTTTTCAACTTGCTGCAGCATTTCCAGGAAGTTGCCGGCAATGGTGATTTGATTGACGGGACGGACGATTTTGCCCTGCTCCAC
>PWLI01000148.1 GCA_003559415.1 Clostridiales bacterium
TATAGCTACAAAACGGTCATCAGCCATGGTCAGCAACAGTCCGGTCAAAAGGTGGACAATCCAAATGACGGACCAAACCAAGGTTGAAGAGTATTTAGACATCGAATGCCCTCCTTGTGTCGAAAAAAGATTAAGTCAATAACACTTAGTTGCTAGTCGCTTTCAAGCTCCACACCCAATCCACTGGCCATCCGGGTTACAAAATTAAAGTAACTGGCCACTTGGCAAACATCCAGTATTTCCCTGTCGTCAAGACCCTGACTACGCAAGGCGGCCATATCTTCTTCACCCATGTCTTTTGGATTCAGCGTGAGTTTTACTGCATAGTCCAACATGAATCTGTGACGAGGTGACAGCTTGGCCTCAGTGTATTTTGTTTTAATTTGAGTCACCAGCTGGTCATCCTTTGTCAGTCGACGGAGCGCCGCCCCGTGATGTTCCATTCAGTAGTGGCAATCATTCGCAGCTGCTACAGCCGTGGCTATCATTTCCCGCTCACTGCGACTTAGCGGTGATGGCCCGTACATTATGGACCGGTACCAGGCATAATGGGTCTCCAGCGACTCAGGGTTGAGAGAATGAACCCTGAGGATATTGGCCATATTGTGGCCCATCTTTTTATAGAGATCTGCCATTTTCCCCTCTGCTTCTTCTGGCAGGACAGTTTTTATTCGTGCAGTCATGCGGTTCCCTCCCTTGAAACTATTATACCTTGCCTGCTTGTGCTGTGCAAAGCAGGGGAAAGCATAAGCTGCGGTGAAATTACCGGGAGAGGTGATGAAATGAAAAAACAAGCAAGGTTGGCCCTGGTGGCTCATGACAAATGCAAAGAAGACATGGTGTCCTGGTGCCGGGCAAACAAAGAGTTTCTTGGGCAGTGTGAGCTTTGGGCCACCGGCAATACAGGCAGGGTAGTGACAGATGAGACAGGGTTGACGGTGTCCCGGGTGTCCAGCGGCCCCAAAGGGGGCGACATGGAAATCGGGGCCAAGATAGTTAAGGGACAACTGGATGGACTGATATTTCTTTGGGATCCCCTTTCTCCCCAACCCCATGATCCCGATATAAAGGCGTTGCTACGGGTAGCGGCGCTGAAGAACATTTTGGTGGCTACAAACATCCGTACGGCGGGCTCAATAATAGCGGAACTCAGCCGACATCATGTATAGACATCCTCCTTGCCGCGGATAGATTTGACAAATGTTACACGGTACGGTAACATAAATGTAACATTATAACACTGCGGGGAGGGAAAGAGATGTTTTATGCCAGCCTGGCGCCGGTCAAAGAGGGCTTGGTCACAGAGAAAAACACCTACGGCTTAGCAGACACCATTCATCGACGCACTGCACACTTTGCCAGCCCGCCTAAGTTCAGGGATCCCCGAACCAAAGAGCGCAGCGTACAATACCTTGACTGGTGGTACTACCACAAGGCGAAATAGATAGCTGGCCACAGGGCGAAAGCCCTGTTTTTTTGATATTTGCTATTGACAAATAAGAATAAGGTGTGTATATTATAAGTAACGATAACAATTCTCATTTAGGAGTTGAAATAAATGTACTTTAACAACTTGCCTCCCTTTGGTGAAGAGTCCCTGGTAGTAAGGTACAGTTTCGCTGGTGTCAGTGACAGCAACAATCGACGCGCAGCCCGCAAAACCAAGCAGGGCAATACCGGCACAGCATATAACTCAGACAGACATGACAAGGCCAAAGGACATGTAGAATGTTACGATGGATGGTATTGTCAAAACAGAAGTTAGTTTTACCGGCACAGCAAGCTGTGCCGTTTTTTTATGCCCCGGCAGGATTTGGCGCAAACTGCAAGAATATTTGTCATAAGTGCAGTGGGGAGGTGATGCAGATGTCAAAGAAGATTTTGGTTGTTGAAGATGACAAACCCATACGTGAGCTGGTGGTTTTTCACGCGGCCAAAGAGGGATATGCGGTTCAAGCCGTTGCCGATGGACGTCAAGCTGTGGACTTGTTGGACAGGGAACAGTTTGACTTGGTAATTCTGGACTTGATGTTGCCGGAGCTGGATGGTATTGAGGTTTGCAAGCACATCCGCAATCGCTTTGGCTATTCTGTTTATGTGTTGATGCTTACTGCCAAAGGTGAGGAAGTGGACAGAATCATCGGGTTGGAGATGGGGGCAGATGACTATGTGGTAAAACCCTTCAGCCCCCGGGAGCTGATGGTTCGCGTCAAGGCTGCCTTTCGTCGTTCTCTCCCTCAGCAGGCGGTTGCCACCCTTACAGCGGGAGGTGTGACACTGGACCGGGAGCGACATGAAGTCACCTATAATAAAAAACATCTGGAACTTACGCCCAAGCAGTTCGCCCTGCTGGCTCATATGATGAACAATAAGGGAAAAGTTTGTTCCCGGGAAGAGCTGTTGGAAGCAGTGTGGGGTTTTGACTTTTACGGGGACACCCGAACGGTTGACGTCCACATCAGTCAGTTGCGCCACCAGCTGCAGCAGGCGGCGGGAGAGGGTAAAATACCCATCGAGACGCTGAGAGGTGTCGGCTACCGCTTTCGGGGTGATAACTGATGTTCTTCAGCATTCGCCACAAGTTGGCCCTGACTTCTGTAATTGTTTTTACAATAATCTTTTTGACACTGGGCGTGTACCTTTCCAATTACTTTGCCAGCGATTACCGGGAAAGCCTGGAAGCATCTTTGCTCAGTGATGCTTCGCTGGCAGCGGGATTTGTCGATGACCTGCAACCGGCCAAACTGGCGGCAGTGGTTTCACGCCTGGGCGATAATCTGGATTTGCGGGTCACTGTGGTTGACTTGCAGGGTGTTCCCCTGGCAGAGACAGATACACCCGTTGATGAGATGGAAAACCACATTGACCGTCCAGAAGTACAGTCTGCCCTGCAGGGAAATGCGGCTACCAGCAAGCGATACAGTGCAACCCTGGGAATGGAAATGCTTTACGGGGCCGCTCCCATCTATGATGACCAGGGAGAGATAGTGGCGGTATTTCGCCTTTCTCAGTCCCTGGAGCAGGTTGATCAGGCAGTGGCAGACATACGCCGGATTATCTTTGTTGCAATGTTCAGCGGCCTGTTGGTGGCCGGCGTGGCCACAGGAATTGTCGCCGGGTTTACCACCCGTTCTGTGGCAATACTGTCGAAGAAGGCCAGGGACTTTGGCCAGGGTGTTGTCAATACCCGCCGCGAGGTTGACTCCAACGATGAAATCGGGCATCTGGAGCAGGTGTTCAATGAAATGGCTGAGAACATAGTCAGTGTCATGTCCAAGTCGGACCAGGAACGAACCCGGGTAGAACATATTTTGCATCAGTTGCCAGTGGGGGTGTTGGTGGTGGCCCGTGATGGCACATTGGTAGCTGCCAATACGGCAGCCCGGGAAATTCTTGGCACCGATTCCGAAGCACAGGGTAAGCAGCTTTCCCAGTTTAGCCGCAACTACCAGGTCAACCAGTTTGTCATGGATTTGCTTGCCGAGAAGCGGCATAAGCAAACAGAAGTGGAATTAGCGGGTAAAAATGATGATGTGAGCTACATTCAGCTTCGTGGGGCAGCGCTGGGCGAAGATAACCGGGAAGCGGTTGTTGTGCTCCAGGATGTCAGTGGGTTGAGGCACTTGGAACAAAACCGCAGGGACTTGGTGGCCAACATTTCCCACGAGTTGCGCACTCCTCTGACGGCGATACGCGGCTTTGCCGAAACGCTGTTGGAGGGGCAACTGGATGATGAAACGGTGCGCAATTTCTTGGACATAATCCGCACCGAATCATTGCGAATGTCCCGCATGCTCAACGACCTGCTCAACCTTTCCCGGCTGGAAAGCGGCATCAAGAGGAAGGAAGGACACAGCAGTGTTTCTCAAGTAGCGGGAGATGTTATCAGGTTGTTTGGGGAACTGGCCACTGCCAAGGACATAAAATTCTCGGTGGACGTACAAGAGGATATTGAAGTGGCGGTGGAGAGGGACTATCTGGAGCAGGTTCTGATGAACTATATTGACAATGCCATACGTTATACACCCAGGGGAACCAAGGTCACAGTGCGTGCCGAACGCCTGGATAACGGGTTTGTGAATATTGCTGTCAGCGATGATGGGCCAGGCATCCCTGAATCGGACCAGGCCAAGGTTTTTCAGCGGTTCTATCGGGTGGAGAAATCGCGCCAACGGGAAGCGGGGGGAACCGGCCTGGGGCTGGCCATTGTCAGGCACCTTGTGGAAGGGTTTGGCGGCCAGGTGGGGGTTGTCAGCAATCCCCGGACGGGAACCAGCTTTTGGGCAACGCTGCCGGGAAGAAAAAAAGCAGACTGAGACGCCATTAGGCGTCTTTTTCAGTTTACAATTTCTTTACACAGCAATGACCTTTAACTAATATTCCTCCTCTATAGTGTAATCAGAACCACTATAAAGGAGGAATTATAAGTGCTGAAAAAGAGTTTTATTGCGATTGTTGTAATGAGCTTGGCTGTGTTTTCCCTGGCAGGCTGTGGTGGAGGAGATGCTGAAAAGGACTATATTGAAGTTCGTGGCTCCGATACAATGGTCAACCTGGGCCAGCAATATGCTGAGGCCTTTATGGATGCCAACCCCGGAATCACCGTTTCTGTTACCGGTGGCGGATCCGGAACCGGCATCGCTGCATTGATTAACAACACTGTGGACATTGCCAATGCTTCCCGGGCAATGCGTCAATCCGAAAGAGATCAGGCTGCTGAACAGGGTGTTGACGTGTATGAATTTGTCGTAGGGCAGGATGCCATTTCGGTTATTGTCAACGAAGAAAACCCGATAAAAGAAATCACCATGGCTGACCTCAAGAAAGTATTTACCGGTCAAATCACTGAATGGTCAGAACTGGGTTGGGAAGATGGTGGTACCATTACCCTTTATTCCCGGCAAAGCAACTCAGGGACCCACGTGTTTTTCTGGGAGTTGGTTATGGACAGCGAGGACTGGGCTGATGCAACCATGTTCATGCCCGGCACCTCAGCAATATTTGAAGGCGTTGTAGCTGACACCAATGCCATTGGTTATGTTGGCGTAGCCTATGTAGGTGACGGCGTTCATGCCTTGAAAGTGGCTGAACACGAAGGTGCCCAGTATGTTGACCCCCTGGTTCGTGCCAATGTTGACAGCGGCGCCTATCCCATCGCCCGCCCCCTTTACATTTACACCAACGGTGTTCCCGAAGGCGTAGTGCTGGATTTCCTCAACTTTATGCTCTCTGCTGATGGGGTTGCTGTTTTGGAATCAGTTGGATTTTATGCCAACACCCCGGCATATGATCAGCAAAATGCCGACACCTTCCGGGATTTGGGGATTGAGTAAGCTTTGAGTTTATTGCAAAGGAGTTGAGGGTAAGTGAACCAGACAGGCAGCGACAATAAGTATAATTTGACGCTCGGTGCCAAAAGCCAGAAATGGCATGAAAAGGCCGTGTTGGGGGGGCTTACCCTCAACGGCCTTTTCGCCGTTGTCGTGGTTGTTGCGGTTTTTGGGTTTTTGCTCCAAAAAGGTTTGCCAGCCCTACAGGAGATTGGGCTGAAAGAGTTTTTGACCAGTTCCCGCTGGATGCCAACTTCTCCTAATCCCGGCTATGGTGCGTTGTCAATGATTGTAGGAACCTTGATGGTATCCGTCGCCGCCCTGGTGGTGGCAGTGCCTTGGGGAGTGGGCACCGCCATGTTTCTGGCCGAGGTCGCCCCGGGGAAAATACGCGAGTTTATCAAGCCCACGTTGGAGATACTTGCCGGCATTCCCTCGGTTGTTATTGGATTCATCGCCCTGGTTGTAGTTGCTCCCTGGGTGGCCAGGACTTTTGGGCTTAGCAATGGCCTTACTGCGCTGACCGGTGCGCTGATGCTGGGGGTAATGGCACTGCCTACTATTGTCAGCATCTCTGAAGATGCCTTCAAAGCAGTGCCCAATGAGTATCGGGATGCGGCGCTGGCTCTGGGTGCTACCCGTTGGCAGACGATGATCAGGGTTACATTCCCTGCTGCCCGTTCCGGCATAATTGCAGCCATAATGCTGGGTTTTGGCCGTGCTGTCGGTGAAACAATGACGGTGCTTATGGCCACCGGCAATTCCTTGGCGCTGCCCATGCAGGAATTTTGGGGCATAAAAATCCCTAACTACCTGGCATCAATCCGCACTCTGACTGCCACCATTGCCATTGAGGGTCTGGATGTTCCCTGGGGCAGTCTGCATTACAGAAGTTTGTTTGTGCTGGGGGCGATGCTCTTTGTCCTGACTTTCGTAATTAACTTTGTGGCTGACATTGTGTTGAACAAAGCCCAGGGGGGTGAATAACGTGGTAAAACCAGAGCAATTGAGAAACGGCAAAAAGCTGCACATCTCGGAGATGCTGGGTTATGGCATACTTCTGCTCTTTGCCCTGTCCTCTGTTGCTGTGTTGGTGTACTTCATTGGGTCCATTGCTTCCAGAGGACTTTCTTCTATCAGCTGGACATTCCTGACAGAAGTCCCCCGGGTTGGCATGACTGAAGGGGGCATCATGCCTGCAATAGTCGGAACTATTTATGTTTCCCTGTTGACCCTGGCAGTATCTGTCCCCCTGGGAGTGGGATCAGCAATTTATATCAATGAGTTTTCCAGTCAAGGGTTGTTCAACAGAATCATCCGCCTGAGCATCCGCAACATCGCCGGCGTGCCATCGATCGTTTTTGGCCTGTTTGGCTTGGGGTTGTTTGTGGCAGGCATGAAGCTGGGTCAATCTTTGCTGGCAGCTGCCTTTACCCTGGGGCTGATGACTTACCCGGTTATTGTCACAACAGCAGAGGAGGCCCTGAAAGCAGTGCCTCAGAGTTTTCGTGATGGTGCCTTGGCGCTGGGGGCCACCCGTTGGCAGGCAGTGCGCCATCAGGTGCTGCCCGCGGCTATTCCCGGAATGGCCACGGGAGCTATTTTAGGCTTGGGTCGGGCTGCTGGCGAAACAGCGCCGATTCTCTTGACAGGAGCTGCTTACTTCCTGCCCCGATTGCCCCAAGGGGTTACCGACCAGTTTATGGCATTGCCTTACCATTTGTTTATCCTTGCTACCCAGCATAACCAGATATCTGTGGTGAGGCCTTTGGCCTACGGAACAGCGTTGGTGTTGCTGGCGTTGGTGCTGTTGCTAAATGGTGCGGCAATTGCCATACGCCTGTACTACCGTAAGAGCAAACAATGGTAAGGACGACAGAGAGGAGGTTGCACCATGACATGTTCAGTTATTAATCAGGTGGCTTTTTCCATAAAAGATTTGCAAATTAGCTATGGAAAAGAAAAAGTAATAAAGGGCATTGCTTTGGACATTCAGGAAAAGGAAGTCACTGCAATCATCGGGCCTTCTGGATGCGGGAAGTCAACTTTTCTAAAAACACTCAACCGTATGATTGATACAGTCCCCAGTTCCCGGGTTACCGGCAGCATATGTTACAGAGGTCAGGACATATATGCGGCAAGCACCAATGTGGTAGCGCTCCGGCACAACGTGGGCATGGTTTTTCAGAAACCAAATCCCTTTCCCAAATCAATATTTGACAACATTGCCTTTGGCCCGCGGCTTCAAGGAGTAAGGGACAAGCAAAAACTGAAGCAGATAGTTGAAAGCAGTCTCAAACGAACCGCTTTGTGGGATGAGGTAAAAGACCGCTTGAATTCCTCTGCATTCTCCCTGTCCGGGGGGCAGCAACAGCGCTTGTGCATTGCCAGGGCGCTGGCAGTGGAGCCCGATGTCATTTTGATGGATGAGCCCTGTTCCGCCCTGGATCCCATCGCCACGGCGAAAATAGAAGACCTGATTGAAGAGTTGCGAAAACAATACACCATTATTATTGTGACCCATAATATGCAACAGGCAGCTCGGGTGTCGCAAAAGACGGCTTTTTTCCTCACCGGAAATGTTATTGAGTTTGGTGAAACCGCTAAGATATTTACCAAGCCCAAAGAAAAGAAAACCGAAGACTACATTACCGGACGGTTCGGATAGGGAGGATAGAAATGGAAGTTAGAAGAAGTTTTCACGAAGAGCTGCAGCAGTTAATTGCCCAGCTGTTGATGATGGGAGACATGGTGGAGCAAAGCATCGCAAAGTCGATTAGAGCTCTTAAGGAGCAGAATTTGGAACTGGCCCGACAGGTCGTTGAAGAAGACGATGCCATTGATGCCCTCGAGTTGGAAATTGAGGCCAAATGTCTGGAGCTCATTGCCCGGCAGCAGCCCATGGCCAAGGATTTACGCAAAATAGCTACGGCGCTGAAGATTATTACTGACTTGGAGCGTATAGCTGATCATGCCTGCAACATTGCCGAGGCTTGTCTCAAGATAGGCAAAGAACCTTTAATAAAGCCATTGGTAGACATCCCCCGGATGGCTGAACTTGCCAGGGGAATGCTGAAAAAGGCCCTGGACAGCTATGCCAACAACGATGTTCAGCTGGCTTATGAAGTCTGCCGGGCTGATGATGAAGTGGATTCCCTGCACAACCAAGTTTTCCGGGAGCTTCTGACCTACATGATGCAAGACCCGAAAAACATCCAACAGGCAACCAGCTTGCTTTTTATCAGCAGCTACCTGGAAAGGATAGGCGACTATACCACCAACTTGGCTGAATGGCTGATATACATGGTTACTGGTGAAAGAAAAAAGTTGAATGACTGACCAAGCCCCCAGGGGCTTTTTTACTGCATAAAAATAAGCCCCGAAGGGCTTATCTTGATGTTGCTTAGGCGTTTTTCTCGGCGATGTCCCCGGCGATGGGAACCTTGAACATTTCGTTGCTGTAGGCCTTGTAAATCAGGAAGACTATCAGAGCGAAGTGTCCCAGTCCCAATATGGTGGAAACTGCGCTGGTCAGCCACCACATACGCCAGCTGATTGCCAACAAAATGTTAGTGATAATCAGGTTCCAGACTATCATATGAACGATAGTAATAGCGCCAGAAGTAATCAGGGACTGCAACGCGTGGAACCTTACAAACTTGTTTTCCTTTTCAATAAGGAAAAAAATCAGACCTGTAAGCCAACCTAAGACATAGCAGAGCAACCCGGCAATGTTTTGTTCCAAGCCTGTACTGGTTTTTTCCATAGGAATGCCTCCCTTTAGTTAATATCACTTATAAAGAAGTATAACATAAAACCGACCGGACTGCATTAACAATTCCAAAAATTTTCCTTGTCAGGGGGTTGCTTCCAGAATAATCTGCACCAAACCACGATATTTGTGTCTTGGACGAGTATTTGGGCGGTATATTGAACGTTACAGACTATTTTGGAGCATGAGCTTGCTAGTTAAGTTTCAGAGAAGAATACAGCATGTTGGTCGCTCTTTTGGGGGGTGTGATGTTTTGACCTTATCTGCCCATTACGATAGGCTTTATATGTGGTAAAGCGAAGCTGGAGAAAAGAGTGATGATGTGGATAAATTAGTAGCCAAGAATCTTTATAAAATATTTGGTTCCAATCCTCAAAGAGGGATATCCCTGCTGGAGCAGGGAATGACAAAAGATGAAATTTTAGCTAAGACCGGGCTGACGGTAGGGGTGGACAACGTCAGCTTCTCTGTGGCTGAAGGAGAGACATTTGTTATTATGGGTCTTTGCGGAAGCGGGAAGTCAACGTTGGTGCGTTGCCTAAACCGCCTGATTGAGCCCACCAGCGGCGAGATATTTCTGGGCGGGGAAGATTTAACAAAAATGCATAAGGACAAGTTGCGGCAAATCCGCCGCAAGGACATGAGCATGGTGTTTCAGAACTTTGCCCTTTTGCCCAATCGCACTGTGCTGGAAAATGCCGAATACGGCTTGGAGATACAGGGTATAGATCGGGAAGAGCGCAGGGAGAAGGCCATGCAATCGCTGGAGCTTGTCGGTTTGGCTGGGTATGAAAACAGCAAGCCGGACCAGCTGAGCGGTGGCATGAAGCAAAGAGTGGGGTTGGCCAGGGCCCTGGCCAACGACCCGGAAGTGTTGCTGATGGACGAAGCTTTTAGCGCCCTGGACCCCCTGATTCGTGCTGACATGCAAGATGAGTTGCTTTCACTGCAGGAAAAAATGCAAAAAACGATTATCTTTATTACCCACGACCTGGACGAAGCTCTGAAGCTGGGCGACCGGATTATGTTGATGAATGATGGCAAAGCCGTGCAAACCGGCACTGCTGAAGAAATACTTACAGAACCTGCCGATGATTATGTGCAACGCTTTGTAAGAGGTGTCAACCGGGGCGATGTGCTGACAGCAGGGGATATAATGTCCAAACCCTGGGCCACCGTAACACTGGGCCAGGGCCCACGCTTGGCACTTAAAGAAATGCGCAAGTACGGTATGGAGCTGCTTTTTGTGCTGGCCCGGGACCGCAAGTTGGCAGGTGCTGTGACGTTGGAGGATGTTGTCAAGACTGCTGAAAAGGGTGAAAAGTCCCTGGAAAGCATTCTGCAAAAAGACATTGCCAAAGCTCAAATGGATACAGTCATAACTGATTTGCTTCCGCTGACGGTCAATGGTACGCTGCCGCTGGCGGTAATAGATGAGGATGAAAGACTGAGGGGCGTAGTGGTAAGGGGCAGCATTCTGGAAGCCCTGATTCCGGAAGGAGGGGATGAGGATGCTGATTCCAGCACTTCTGCCTAGAATCCCGATAGGTAATTGGTTCGCAACTTTAGTTCGCTGGCTTAAGGATACTTTCGAGATTGTTTTTGATGCGATAGTCGTTTTCTTGGACTGGACCATCGATGCCCTGGAATGGTTGCTCAATTTCACTGAGATATATTTTGAAATACCTTCATTCTGGTTTCTCAGCGTCTTGTTGGCGTTGTTGGCTTGGAAGATGTCTGGCAGGGGTGTGGCGATTTTCACCTTCCTGGGCATCATGCTCATTGCCAGCATGAATCTCTGGGGACCGGCGGTGCAGACGTTGGCGGTTATTATTACTGCCACAATCGTTGCTCTAATTATCGGCATACCTCTGGGCATCTTGGCAGCCAAGTTCAACCCTGTCAATGCAGTGGTTCGTCCAATTTTGGATTTCATGCAGACATTGCCGGCTTTTGTCTACCTGTTGCCGGCGGTAATATTCTTTGGCATAGGTGTTGTGCCTGCTGTAATTGCTACAATCATCTTTGCCATGCCACCGGCTGTGCGGCTGACCAACCTGGGTATCCGCCAGGTGCCGGTGGAATTGATAGAAGCGGGGGAGGCCTTTGGCTCCAATTGGTTCCAATTGTTGTTCAAGGTGCAGCTGCCCCAGGCCATGCCTACAATAATGGCCGGTGTGAATCAGTGCATAATGCTGTCTTTGTCCATGGTTGTCATCGCCTCTTTGATTGGCGGCGGCGGCTTGGGCTCGGTGGTAAACCGCGGTATTTCCCGCCTGGATGTCGGTTTGGGCTTTGAAGGCGGACTGGCGGTAGTTATCATCGCAATCATACTTGACCGGCTGACCCAGGGCTCGGAAGACTGAGCCCGGCAGCCAAAAAATATAACTGGAGGTTTGTTTTGTGAAGTTGTTTACGAAGTTGTTTGTTGTTGCACTGGCTGCGGCCATGGTATTTTCACTGGCTGCATGCGGCACAGTGGACGAGAACGGAGAGAACGGAGAGAACGGAGAGAACGGAGAACCGGTAGAAACTGTTGAATCTGTGGAAATTGGCTATGTGGAGTGGGCCTGTGCCACCGCACAAAGCTACTTGGTGAAGAACGTCATTACGGAAGTTATGGGTCATGAAGCCAGCTTGACTTCCCTTGGTGCCGGAGTTATGTGGCAGAGTGTTGGCACAGGAGACATTGACTTTTTTGTCTGTGCCTGGTTGCCTGGGACCCATGCCGATTATTACAGCGAACTTGAAGGCGACATGGTTGACCTTGGCCCCAACTATGAGGGCGCAAGAATTGGCTTGGTAGTGCCGACATATGTGGACATCGACTCGATTGCCGATTTGGCTGACTATGCAGATGAGTTCGACGTCAGGATTGTTGGGATTGATGCCGGCGCCGGAATCATGGCAGCAGCAGCAGAAGCCATTGAAGTATATGGCCTGGACTTTGAGCTGTTGGACAGCTCCGATGCAGCCATGACTGCAGAGCTCAGCTCAGCTATTGATAACGAAGAATGGATTGTAGTTACCGGTTGGGCACCCCACTGGAAGTTTGCCGACTGGGATCTGAAATTCCTTGACGATCCCGAAGAAGTATTTGGTGGAGCAGAGACAATTAACACAATTACCCGGCTGGATTTTGCCGATGACAACCCTGAAATCCAAGCGTTTCTGGACAATTTCTTCATGACTCCTGAACAGTTGGGTGAGTTAATTGGTATGATGAACGAATATGATGACAACGACGAAGCTGCCCAAGCGTGGATTGATGCCAACATGGACATCGTTAATGATTGGTTGGGCAACTAACAGATTTTAAAAAGTGCGGGAAACCGCACTTTTTTTAATGTCCATTAGTTTGCAGGGAAAAGCAGTAATCAGGGTGAATTAAACACATAGTAGCTAAATAGTCTTTATTATAAAACAGGGAATGATAAGGGTGTTGATAGCCCAGTGGAAAGCACCGTGTCCTTGTATAAAAACAACTGGGGGGTTGCGTGTGAAGTTGTTTAGGGGAATTTTGATCCTATCGTTGTGTTTAGTCATGGTTATGGCTGTTGCAGCGTGTGACACTGCTGAGACAGAGGCAATTAAAATTGGCTATGTAGAGTGGGCCTGTGCAACTGCCAGCAGCTACCTGGTAAAGAACATCATTATCCATGAGCTGGGTTTGGATGCTGAGCTAGTAGCCTTGGACGCGGGTGTAATGTGGCAGAGTATAGGAACCGGTGACATTGATATCATGGCTTGTGCATGGCTGCCAGGAACTCACGGTGGATACTATGCCGAAGTGGAAACCAGTATCGTTGACATGGGGCCTAACTACGAAGGGGCTTTGGTGGGGGTGGTGGTTCCTTCTTATGTGAATGTCAACTCTATAGCTGAGCTTAATGATTTTGCTGATCATTTCGGCGGCACCATCGTTGGCATTGATGCCGGTGCAGGGATTATGTCTGCGACCCATAGTGCCATCGACGTGTACGGTTTGGATTTTGAGCTGCAGGAGAGCTCTGATGCAGCCATGACTGCAGCTTTAAGATCAGCTCTTGATGACCAAGAATGGATTGTAGTTACCGGCTGGGCTCCTCACTGGAAGTTTGCCTACTGGGACTTGAAGTTTCTTGCAGATCCTGAGGGGGTCTATGGCGGGGCAGAAACCATCAACACAATTGTCAGAACAGGTTTTGCCACTGACCATCCTGCCGTTAATGCTTTCTTGGAAAACTTCTTCATGACTGCGGAGCAGTTGGGAGTGCTTATGGGCATGATGGAGGAGTATCGTGACCCCAATGACGCTGCCCAAGCCTGGATCAGGGGGCACAGAAGTATTGTAGATCAATGGATTGGTCAGTAATTTTTGAAAGTGCGGTAACCCGCACTTTTTAATTTATGGCGGCATGCAGGAAAAAGACCTGCTTAGAGTGAACTAAAATAGGAGTTCATCATTCTTACTAATGACGCAGGGAGTGACGCGGCTGTGGATTGCCAGCAACTGGTCAACCAGGCCCGCGCCGGGGACAAGGAGGCGCTGCTGGAACTGATTTTAGCCCGGGAAAAGGAGTTTTTTGGGCTGAGCTTTGTTTACATGCGCAATCATCATGATGCCTCTGATGCCCTGCAGGATATGATTGTTACTTTGTACAGCCAGATTCATCGGCTGCGAAATCCCGATTCTTTCTATCCCTGGGCCAAGCAAATACTGGTTCGTTGCTGTCTTTCCCGCCTGCGCAAGAGCAACCGGGAACAACCACTTCCGGAGCAGCCTGTCGCCAGCGAAACCCCTGCACCGGAGACGGGATTGGACTTGCTTAATGAGGTTCACCGCCTGCCGGAGCTGCAAAGGGATGTGTTGCTGTTGTTTTACTACAATGACCGCACATTAGAAGAAATTTCAGAAATAATGGATTGCCCCCTGGGTACCGTCAAGTCCCGCCTGCACCAGGGGCTGAAAAAACTGAAAGGGAGGTTGGGCGATGAATATAGACAATGAGTTGCGCCGGGATGCATCTCGCTACCGGGCCCAACAACCTCCTGCCGGTTTGTCAGACAAGCTGCAACGCGCCCTTGCCCGCGCTTCCCGGCCGCTGCCAGCCCGGCGCTGGTACTTTCCTTCGGTGGCTGCCTTGGCGGCTTCCATGGTTCTGGTGTTGCTGGTGGGTGCAACATGGGGTGGAGCCGGACTGGGCGGTTTAGAGTCTGCTGTTCGTGGACCGGCGTTTTATGATGATGCGGATTCCGAATCATGTCCTTTTATAACAGAGCCGGAGACAGTGACCGACGGCAATGAACAGCAACGACAATATGCAGAAGAACCGGACGCTGACATCTCAGGTGCAAAGCCGTGGATACCCGCAGCGGCGGGGGGGATCTTTGATTTGCTGGCTACGCTCACAGGGGGCTTGCTCTGTGTCGGTTTGTGGGGGCGCAGGGTGTTGCTGCCGCTGTTGCTGGCGCTGGCCGGCCTGACTACGGTAGGTTTAGTGGTGTTGTTGGGTTAAAAAGTTTTGTAAAATAATAAGCCCGCTTGTGTATGCGGGCTTGTTTTTGTGTAACCTGAATTGTCTATTGTTGTGCATGTTGCAGGTTGCGCCGGATGATTTCAGTGATTCTTTCTGCACCCATCTGGGCAACAAACCCGCCGATGCGGGGCCCGCTGGGCTTGCCAAGAATCACTTCATAGAGCAGGCGGAAGAAGTCTTTGGGCGGCACGCCTGCTTCTTTGGCAATTGTATAGGTGCCGGTCTGTATGGCATCTGTATCGGTTTCGCTGCCGATGAGGTTAATAAACCTGTCAATCAGTTCAGACTGTTGCGGGCTGAGGCGGGGGAACTTCCGCTCAGGCAGGATAAAGTCGCTGTAGAAATTCACGGCCAGCTGCAGTAAAAGCTCCAGATATTGCTCCTGTTCCCCACTCAGCTGTCCGTAAATATCCCGGGCAAAGGATTTGAGTACGCCGATGTCGGTAACGCCCACTGCTGACACGATATTTATCAAGTCAGAGTAAGACATGGGAAGGGAAGGGCGGCTGCCGGCAAAGTAGATGAACCGGTATTCCGGGGCTTCGGCACTCATCTGCAACACTTCATCCATGTACTGGATTACCGTCTCCCGGGAAAGTTTTTTCTGCTGCCGGGGGTTTCTAAACATCAGGTAGTTCAGGGCTTCCGCCGTTCCCCAGCGGGTCCAGTTGTCCACCGACAAGCCCTGGCCAACGGATTTGGAGATTTTTTTCCCTTCTTCGTCCAAAAACATTTCATAGAACATGTCCACCGGAGGCTTGCCGTCCAATATCTTGGTAATCTGGCGGGAGAGTTTGGCCGATTCAATCAGGTCTTTGCCGTACATCTCATAGTGGATGCCGAACACTGCCCACCGGGCTCCCCAGTCAGCCTTCCAGCCAAACTTGCTTCTGCCATCGCCCACAGGCTGCGTTCCTTTGTGACCGCAACCCACAGCGCCCTTCAGCTGTTGGTCGCACTGATAGTCGACAGTTGCAGTATCGACGTTGTAGCCGACAACCCGGGTTGTATTGACCAACCCGCAGTTTTCGCAAACCGGCAAAATCGGGAACCAACCCTGGCGGTTTTCTTCCCTCATGGTGGGCAAGATAACTTCCAGTATGGATTTGAGCCGTTGCATGGCCAACTGCAGCACCTGGTTGTATGTGCCGGACTTGTATTGTTGGGCGGCGGAAACAAACTCATAATCTATGTCCGTTGCGTCCAGCATTTGCCGCAGTTGGTTGTTCATATGACCGGAAAAACTGTCACAGCATCCATAGGGATCGGGAATGGCGGACACCGGCTTGCCCAGGTGTTCCTCTAGCCAGGGGGCTTTGATGTTGGTGGGGATTTTGCGCAGGCCGTCCATGTCATCGGAAAAAACCTGGATGACGGCCTCTTTACCCATGTCCCTCAACGCCATGGCCACAAAATGGGTGCGTATTACCTCCCCCACCGTTCCCATATGGGGGTGTCCCGAAGGGCCAAACCCTGTTTCCAGCAGGTATTTATCTGCCTGGGGGAATTTTTGTATGATTTTTTCTGCCTGCTGAACAGGCCACAGTTGAGCTGCCATGGTTTTCCCTCCCGGGTGAATTGTTAAGCAATTATACCAAAAAACAGTGTTAAAGGCCAACGCCTGTGTTGACAACGCCTGTGTTGACAGAGTGTTGGTTTTGGACGATGATAAAAGTAATATCGTAAAAGGGGTGGTATTATGCTGGAGATATTGGAGAAAATGGCTGCAAATTACAGCCGTGTCAAGCCCAAAGATATTCAGGGGGTTGTGAACATCAAAGTGGGTGAGCAGGAGTTTACCCTTTCCATGACCGAGGACAGTGTGGCAGTTTCCCCAGGAGCTGCTGAAGGGCGGACAGCAGACTTTTTTATGGATGATGATGTGTTTCACAAGCTTTACCAGGGGATATGGACCGGTCTTACCGCTGCTGGCAGGGAAGATATGCGTCAGCCCGCTCCCTTGGATTTCCGGCCCGGACCGGGCCAGCAACTTTCCCATCAGCTGCTGCACATGGTCTATCACATGGGCACTCACTTTTTTGCCAGCCAATATCCCCAAGTGGTGCGTTTCGGCAAGGAAAATGCCCGGGTTGTTCATGGCGGACATGCGGTGGCGTTGGCTTACGGCTACGGGGTGCGTTTTGCCTACTATACCATAGCTGATGGAGAGCAAATCAATGATGAAAACGACCGCAACCCCTTCTACCAACTGTTTTCAGTAATTGGTGGCAAGGGAACCGCCCTGGTGGCTGGTGAGGAAATTGAGCTGGAAAAAGGCGTGGCGGTGCATGTGCCCATCAACGAGACTCACATCTTCCGGGCGGCTGCCGGCCAACAGCTGGAGTTGTTTGTGCTGATGTACGGTCCCGGCGCCTAAATAAAGGTGACATTATCACGTGATAATAACATACGAGGGCCAAAAAGGTTGACACCAGGGAAATATTACGTTATCCTTTATGTGAAACATTTAACGTGAGCGACGGCTAATGGAGCGATTTATTTCACTTTCCTTAGTCACTCATAGCTCATCAAACTTAGGGAGGTATTCGATGAAGAAAAGTTTGTTGTTGGTAGTCGTGATGTTGGTAGCTGCTTTGGTTGCTCTTCCCGCATGTGGCGTCAATGGAGAGGACAATAATGGGGACGAGAACAGTGTAGTGCTGCCTGCAGAGCTCAAAGGGGAATATCCTGACGGAAGGTATCGTGGCTCATTCTTTGATTCTGGTGACTACGAAGTAGCCGTTCAGTTTCATATTGAGGATGGCATACTCACCAACCTTAGCTATAGGCACCTCTACTGGCGTGGAGATGACTACCTGAACCCCGAATCCGAAGACAATGTATTTGTCTTTACAGCAGAAGATTTGGCAGCAATGGCAATTCAGCACGAGCAATTGCTTGAGTACCTGGAAGGAAAACCAGTTTCCGCCATCGGAGATCTTTTCACCCCGGAAATTGCGGCTGATGACATAGATGTTTGGTCAGCTGCTACAATCAGGTCTGCCAAAGTTATTAGCGCCCTGAGAGATGCTCTGAACAGAGGAGTCTATCGTCACCCATAGCAGGAACATCCAAAAAGCGTCACAGATGTGACGCTTTTTTAATTATCTGCGTTTGTGTATCTGGCTTATTTGTTTACATAGCAGGCGGCTATTTTCCCATAGTAGAGCACATGGTAGACATGGTTGTCTCCATATTGCTTGGTGCGGACGTCTGTGCGGAGCGTTGTCGGTTCCATTGCCTGCTGGTAGACAATCTCACATTCGTAATGGAGTTCACACTGGCCGATTACCGGCATGCTGACAACCTGTCCAGGCTGGGCAATGAGATTGCACTCTTTAAATTTGTCATAATCCCGGCCCGACTTTGTGCCGCAAAACATCAATTCTTCTTGCATATCCCGCTCCAGGGGAATGCTTACAGTAAAGCGGTCGCTGTCTTCCAGAAGAGAATAGGTGTAGCGGGTGTAGCGAACGGCTACTGTGAATGTGGGAATGCTCCACATAACTCCTACATGGGCCCAACCAATGGTCATGGTGTTGAGCTTGCCATTGGGTGCCGAGGTAAGAAATGCTCCCCGGGGCAACTGCTTCATCATTTCAGGCAGGTATTGAGAATAGGAAACTTCTTTGATTTTCATTTCCCCCTCCTTGGTATCCCGGCGAATTCATCAGGCAACCCTGAGGCTGCTTCGATGGCGGCGGCCGCTGACTCAAAGTCATAGGGAACCTGCCGAATCTCGCTGGATATTTTGTCTTTAGCTACACTAAGTATAACATACGTGGCAGCCGGGTTACCGTTTTTAGGTTTGCCAACACTGCCGGCATTGATGAAGTGTCTTGTGCCCAGGGTTTTATGGAAGGGAAGATGGGTATGCCCGCATACAAAGGCGGTGGCAGTATAGTCCAACAGAATCTCTCTTTGTGCTAAATCCTCGTCTTCAAAAAGGTACTCATTTAGCGCCCGGGGTGAACTGTGGGAAAAAAGTACAGCAGTTTCTGCCAGTGTCACCTCCAGGAGGCGGGGCAACCTTGCCAGCCAGCGGCGGTTTCCTTCGCTGATGTTTTTTACTGTCCAGGCCAGGGAGGCTGTTCCCAGCCTAGCTGCTTCTTCTGTGGGATAGTCGCAACCGCACTGGGGGCGGATGTTTCCCACACCGTCATCATAATTGCCCATAACAGTTATAATGTTATGTTTGCGAATAGTATCAATAACCTCATTGGGCTGGGCTCCGTAGCCAACCAAGTCACCGGTGCATATTATGTTGTCCACTGACTGTTTAGCTATGTCTTTCAGGACATCCAACAATGCATGATGGTTGCTGTGAACGTCAGATATTACCGCGATTTGCACAACACACCCTCCCTTATGGGTTATTTACTTGCTGACTGCCAATTCTGGTTGGGAACGGAAAAATTTCTTGCTGCGCAAACAGATTCTCACCAAGAGCAACATAATGGGAACTTCGATTAGCACACCCACCACTGTTGCCAAAGCTGCGCCATGGCTGAGGCCAAAGACTACGGTGGCGGTAGCAATAGCCACCTCAAAATGGTTGCTGGCGCCAATCATGGCTGAAGGTGCTGCATCTTCATAAACAATGCCCAACATGCGGGCTGCCACATAGGTGATGGCGAAGATGACGAGGGTTTGAATAATCAGGGGTATGGCAATCAATCCTACATGAATTGGAGTTTCAATAATCCTTTGTCCCTGGAGGATAAACAAAGCAACCAAGGTGGTCAGCAATGCAATGATGGCGATTCTATCCAGGTACCGCAGGAAGACTGTTTCAAACCACTCTTCGCCCTTTGACTTGATCAGTTGGTACCGGGAGAACATGCCTGCGACCAGTGGCAAGCCAACATAGAAGAGCACTGACAGAAAAATTGTCATAAAGGGCACGGGAATGGCAGCCCCCAGCAATAACCTGCCCAGGGGTGCATATAGCACCAACATGGTCAGGGAGTTAATAGCTACCATTACCAGCGTATGTCCCATGTTGGCCTTGGCCAGGTAGCTCCAAACCAGAACCATTGCTGTACAGGGGGCAATACCCAGCAATATCATGCCAGCAAAGTATTCGTTACCCAAAGCGCTACCCACCAAGTTTCGGAAAACTATGTTCATAAAAAACCAGGCAAACAGTGCCATTGTAAAGGGTTTGACTGCCCAGTTAATTATCAAGGTCAGGGCCATGGGTTTGGGGTTTTTCCCGGCCTCAACGATACGGCTGAAATCGATTTGCACCATTATTGGGTACATCATGAAAAACAGCAGTATTCCCACAGGTATAGAAACATTGTAAACAGACCAGGAGTCCAGGGTTTCGGCTAAACCTGAGAACCTCCAGCCCAGAAAAGTGCCTGCCCCCATACACAAAAGAACCCACAGGGTCAGGTAGCGGTGAAAAATACTCAGGGGTTTTGCTTTTTGCTCAGTCATTGTCATTGCTCCTTCCAGTTGTAATTACAGGGGTTTCACAAAGCAAGTCAAGATCTAGGCTTTCCATTCGCTCCCTGTCCCTGATTGCCTGATCAGATTGACCAGCTAAGGGAAAAACCGTCTTGAGCAAGGGGTGTTTGGAAGTGCTGTACCAAGACCATTGAGCCTGCTTTGTGCATTCAACCAGCTTTGCCTGTTTCAACACGCCCAGATGGCGGGAAATCTTGGGCTGGCTTAGGTCGAGAATTTCCATCAGTTGACATACACAGAGGGTTTTAATTGCCAACAGGCAAACAATGCGAAGTCGGGTCGGTTCTCCCAGGGCCTTGAGTGCGCCAGCCAAGTCTTGCATGTGTCTGCGCCTCCATTCGTGTATTCGGATATGCGTATATTATACCTTATCATTTATGCCCTGTTAAGTGCGCAATGTAAACTTGAGGTAATTTCTGCTATTATACAAGCACAGGAAGGCAGGTGGTTAACTTGAAACCAAACAATATGGAACTTAACAGGTTGATGGAGTACGTTGAGGAAATGAAAAAAGCCCGGGGGTTTGATGTCACCACCCTAGAGCAGGAGTTTTTGTTGTTCAGCGAAGAAGTTGGCGAAGTGGCCAACGCCCTGTGGCAGATAATTAAAGCAGGTGAGGAAGCTGACGATCAAATGCGGGAGACGTTGGGATTTGAGATAGCAGATTGTCTTATTTACCTGCTTTCCCTGGCCAACATGGCGGGCATCAAGGACATAGAGGGGTTGCTGCTTAAAAAAGAAGAAATAAATACCCACCGGTTTGAAACCCCGTAATTGAACCAAAGAGCCCGGTAAATTATCTAACTGCCGGAGGGGTGAAAATGAAAAAACTACTCATTGCCTTGGTTTGTTTTTTGATAGTATTTGCTCCGGTAGTTGCTGCCGCTCAACCTGATGCCCAAACCCTGGAAGAATATATCCAGGATGAGTACGGCCTTGAGGCAGGGGAGTATGAGCTGGGAGAGCCATGGATTCTGGAATTTGATGGTTTAACTTATTATGTGTACTACATCTATGGCGCTACCCGGGAAGATTACTTTAAGGGCGATATCGTTTGGGTTGAGGAAGAAGAACGTTTTGTTGGCTGGGAAGAGTTCTCCCTGGTGATGGAAGATTACTATGAATACCAGCGACAATACTGGGAAGAACTGCAGCAGCAGGCAGGGAAAATGGATGTCTGGCTGTACAGCCAGTTGCTGGAAATGAACAGCAGCGAAGAGGTTGAGATTTACATTTTGCCCCGTTTTGAGTTGACCCCGGAGCTGGAGCGGGAAATCAGGGATTTGTTCCGGAAATACGACTTGGATCCCCCTGAAGGCCTGCGTTGGTGGGCACCCGGCATTATTGTTTCTCCTGAACCGGTGGGTTCCCGGGAGCCGGCGACAGCTGTTCCGCCCGGAACCTCCGGCGGACAGGATGATGGTGACAGTTCAGATGGTGTTGAGGATCCCGATGATCCCGTTTCTGATGATCCCGATGATGAAGAAGGCAAGCCCGACAGCGAAAATGGCTACGAAGGAGAAGGGGATGGGCAGTCGGGCGATCAGGGGACTGATTCGGATGGCCAGGATGTTGACAGCGCCCCCGGAGATGGCGACGAAGAATCTGACCCCTATACCGGAGATGAAGATGGATATGATGGTGACGGGGATTGGGACGTTTGGATTGACCCTGTAGATGAGGAGTTCTACACTGAACTGGCCCATCTCTATGCCAAGGGTTTTGAAGCCAGCCGAAAGCGTCTGGAAACAGCTCTGAAGGCAGCTGGTGCAGAGTATTCCTTTGATGGCATGGGCTTTATAGTCACCACAACTGCCAAGTTCGCCCTGGATTTGCGGGACAATGAAGACGTGGAATGGATTAGCGGCCTGTTCTATGCCTATGCGACGGACGACAGCATGGAAAGCATGCCACCAGTAATTGCCGGCCTTCGCAGCGCAGCATTAGATCTTGAATCGCCTTCTCAATCTGGAACCCCTTGGTTTCTGATAGGTGGCCTGGGCCTGGTAATGGCCGGGCTGGCGTGGCTGGTTATCAAGAAGTTCTAGACATAATTAGGGCCTGCATCATTTGATGCAGGCCTTGTTTTAGAACTCGCCCAACACCACCTGGGCAATGTTGGTATTATGGTCACCGATACGCTCAAGATTGGTTATTATGTCCAGGAAAATCACACCTGACGGAGGGAAGCATTGGCCGCAGTTTACCCTGGCAATGTGACTTTCCCGGAAACGTTTTTCCATGCGGTCAATTGCCAAGTCATCAATTACTACCTGGCGGGCAAGTTCATGGTCGTCGTTTGCAAAGGCGGTAACTGCTTTCTGGGTTACTTCCCTGGTCAAAAAATACATTTTCTGCAGTTCCTCAACTGCCTCATCAGAGAAGGGAAAGCTCTTCTCTATTTTTTCTTCCAGCAATTGGGCGATGTTGTGGGCATGGTCGCCGATACGCTCGATGTCGTTGATTGCGTGGTAGTAGTTGGCCAGTTCCCGGCTCTGGGTAGAATCGATGCTCTGTTGGGATATCTCAGCCATATAGACAGCTATTTCCGATTCCAGCTCGTCCACGACGTCTTCTTTTCTTTCCACCTTGTTGAGGATTGAAGAGTCTTTGCTTCTTAGCATTTTCATGCTTTCATCTACCATGCCAGCGGCAATGACAGCCATTCTTTCTATTTCCTTTCTTGCCGCACCAATCGCCATGGTCGGTGTGCGCAACAGGCGCCGGTCCAGATATTGAGGCCCAGCTTGGACTTCTTCTTCCTGTCCGGGGATCATTGCTTTTATAAGGCGGACAAAGACCGGCACCAGTGGCAGAAACAGCAACGTACTGGCTGTGGCAAAAAAGGTATGACCCCAGGCAATTTGCCTGCCGATATCGTTGCTTGTCAGGGCTATCATATCTGAAACAGGGGTAAGAAACCAGACAAAAATAAGAGCACCCAGGGTGTTGAAAAGTATATGGGCGACGGCTACCCGGCGGGCAGTGACATTGGTGCCGATGCTGGCTAACAGGGCAGTGACAGAGGTGCCGACACAGGTGCCCAATGCCAGCGCCAGAGCGGCATCAAGGTTCAGGATTCCCTGACTGCCCAGTACAATAATAACACCGGTGGCGGCACTGCTGCTTTGTATCAGAGCTGTGAACAGCGCTCCGGCCAGCACCCCCAACAGGCGGTATTGTCCGAAAGTGGCCAGCAATTCGATGAAAGCAACGGTTTCCCGCAGTTCACTGAGACGGTCGGCCATTACGGACAAGCCGAAAAACAAAAGACCGAAACCCAGCACTGCCTGGCCAATGTTTTTGTGAAGCCGGCGGCGCAAAAAGAATGTGAGAATCATGCCAACACCAATCAGAGGCAACGCGGCATCGGTGATGCGAAAGGCGATGATCTGAGCAGTGACGGTGGTGCCTATCCTGGCGCCGAGAATTGTTCCCACTGCCTGGTTAAGGGTCATGAGGCTGGCGTTGGCAAAGCCCACCACCATTACCGTTGTGGTGCTGCTGCTCTGCACCAGCATGGTGACAATCACGCCGGTAATCAGCGCGATATAGCGGTTGAATGTCAGCAATTCGATCATGCGCCGCAACTTGTCTCCGGCAGCGCGCTGCAGGCCTTCGGACATCAATTTCATGCCAAAAATAAAAAGACCCAGGCCGCCGAAAACACCAAGGGCGATATCGATTGGCGACATTGGCTTTCCCTCCCGCTCATGCAAATGACTCTATACGGTCATAGTATCCCGATGGTCTGAGGGTGTCAACCACGGAAGGGAAAATTACGGTGAGATTGTGAAACGAATAATCAGTTATGATATAATATTTAGCGAATCTAATAATCTTTGGGGAGGAAGAGAATGTTAAAAGGAATAGCGGCATCAAAGGGTATTGTAATCGGCAAGGCCTACGTTGTCCAGGAGCAAGAGAGGGAAGTACCCCGTCGCTCCATTGAAGCAAATGAAGTGCCTTCGGAGAAAAAGCGGCTGGCTGCCGCCTTGGAGCAAA
>PWLI01000119.1 GCA_003559415.1 Clostridiales bacterium
AAATCGCAGAAGAATCGTCACCGCTGCAACAAATACTGGATTGGCTCAGGCAAATATTTGATTGAAAGCCCTCATTAAGAGGGCTTTACTGCATCACCCAGTAAAGACAATGTCTTATGCCGCATGCGCACCGATGGCAGCGGAAAGGAACGCTTGCCCTAACTGTATCTTTCCCGGCACAATCAACCCGGCCACAAAGGCCGGGTTTTCTGTGTACGCCAACAGCCACCGACACTTTAGGGGGGGCATCGGCGGCTGCTGGCTATGGAAAAAACTTTAGGGGGGCAATTTTGTGTCGAAAAGAGGAATTGCAGGGGTCAACGTCAAAGTTATATTCATGAAATGGGAGAATTTTACAATATTTGTAATTAATGACAAAAACTACAAATCTTAGTACATGGAGGGGTTTGCATGAAACGTCGGTTTGTCTCTGTCGCTTTGGCGGTCATGTTGATGTTGGGTTGCTTTTCGGTGGCCCAGGCCGGAGGAGAAATAGCTCCACCTGAGTTGGATCAGGCGCTGGAGGAGCTCGGTTATCAGCGAGATCACATTGAAATGCTGAGCAGAGAAGAAAAGCAGGCGCTTGTCAAGAGCGGCAAGCTGTCGGAAAGGGAATTGGACGAATACCTGGATGAAGCAGGTTATCCTGAGGAATTGGTCGTCATCCTGGATTATGCCCAAAAGGTAGACATCTATCTCAATCAAGCCACGTACTCAAGCCACCATGTGGAATACCAACACCTAACCGACGGCAAGGATGAAGAGTACGGCATCCGCAGCTGGAACAACTTCACCCATTGGTTTTCTGTGCACAAGCTTTCGTCGCCCAGCGGCCAACATCGATACATGATTTACTACAACTGGCGCTGGAACTACGCTCCCAACATCACACTGACCGACAAGTTTGGCATGAGCTGGTCCAACCATCAGGGATGGTGGATCGAGAACAACTCCTGGCGGATGAACTACACCGCGGTCGGACAAAACAACACCCATTTTTACTATTGGAACAACTTCAGCGACATGATTGCCACCGGAGTGGGCTGGAGCTTCAACATCCGTTCCAGCATCAACGGCGACCCCATTGTCGGGCACCGTGGCTGGGGAAGAATCACTATCCGGGTCAATCATGGAGGAACAGGAGGATCTTCACGCACAGAGCTTGCCGGTAATTATTTCCACAAACTGTTTGGCACCGACAGCCCTTTGGTGTTTGAAGGCTCCGGCCAGTGGCCATCGGTGAACATTCAGGCCAGTTGGCGCTATGACAGGCCGTCAATGCTCATGGACCGCTGGACCTGGTTCCACAGCGATTAGTCCCACTGCCCCCTATGGGGGCTTTTTTATTTCCGGCTTCGAATATAATCTGTCACCTGTGCACTAAATTCTTTATCCTGCCCGGTAACCCACAAAAACTGATGCTGGGCGGTCCTGGGCACCTCAGCATCTTTTCCCAGCACCAAAGCAAGCAGTCCGCCCAAGTGCTCATTGAGCTCTTTAATTGTCCCAGCCAGTGCTTGTTCGTCGCTTCCATCATCAGCTAACAGCTCAACCTGCATACGCTCGTAATAATAGGCAAGTGCAGGCATGCCGGTTCTGCTGGCAGTTGTATATCCCGTTCCGACCAAGTCTTGCAATAAAACAAAGTCAACGTCTTCCTTATCCAGCTGGACTGCGATAAATGTCTGGATGTCATCAAGCATGTTTATGGTTCGCATTATGTCTTCCCCTGCCTGACGTTCCATTTCCCGAACCTGGCGGCTCAGCGACACCGCCTGGACAGCCACTATGGAAAGCAAGACAATCAGGGCGAAAATTATAAATCGGTAAACTCGGTTGCTCACTCAGTCCACCTCCCGGTAGAACCTGGTAAAACTGTCATAGCTGTATGCCACCAGGTTGCCATCCTGGTCATAGGCAGCGACTTTCATCCCATCCCAGGGGAAACAGCTGTGAAAAACCCAGGCAAAACTGGCATCCACCTCAGCCACCATGTAACGGTCAGAATTCGCCTGAGCCTCTGACAGCGTCTCCGGCACATCCCCGGAGCACCAAACAACAAAATCGGTTATTTCATCCTCGACAGCTTTGATTATCGTAATGAAGCTGTCTCCGTCCCAGGCTGAAACCACTTCAAAGGGCCGGCCGGGGATTACGTACTTGTAACCGGCAGTCCGGGGAACCCGGGCCAAAAGCACCTGGCTGTAGGAGTGGAACCCGAACACAAACCCATCGTCGTAGATAAGCAACTTCCTGCCATTGTAGTTGCCCCTGGCCACCACTTCCGCCTCGCCCACCAGCGGATAGGCAGCCCTGATCAAGCTTTCATCAGAAAAGCGTATTCCTTCTGCCCAAAGCATCCACATATTGGCGCCCAAGAAAATCAACAATGCGGCAAATATCAATGTCACCTTGAGGCGAATGCGGCGAACAAGTTTTTCGCCTGTTTGGTCCTCGGCATCCATGGGCGGCAAGGGCGCATCCGCCAGCTCGCGCCTCATGGCTTCCAGCTCTTCGTGGCAATGGCCACAAGTTGCCAAATGCTCTTCCACCAATTTTGTGCTGGCTTCACTGGTCATGTCTTCCACATATAATGGGAGCAAGTCCCTGACTATCTCACATTGACCTTTAATTGCCCTCACCTCCTTTGAGCAATTGCTGCATCTTTACCTTGGCCCGGTAAAAGTTCACCTTGGCCCAATTTTCACTGCGCCCCATCACGGCCCCGACCTCTGCAAAACTCAAGCCGTTTATTGCCCGGAGCACAAGCACATCCCTGTATGAATCCTGAAGTTGCTGCATCACTGCCAGCAACCGCTCTTGGCCCTCCGCTTCCAGGAAAATACGCTCCGGGGTTTCCGTGGACACCGGTTCCCAAAGCGGCGAGGCCCTGTCCAGCGGGCGCTCCTTCCGCCGATGGTTGCTGTATGTAAATTTGGCAATCTGGTACAGCCATGTGGAAACCTTCCCCTTGCCCTGGAAACGTACCGAAGAAATAATCGCCTGGTAAAATGTCTCCTGCAGCAACTCCTCTGCCAACAGCCTGTCTCCCGCGCAAAGATAGTAAAGATAGGCGAAGAGCTGCTTGTGGTACAGCTGATATAATTGCTCAAAATCCTGCAACTCTTCATCCCCCCCTATATATATGTATAAAAAACGCCCAAAAGGTTACACTTTTTCGCAACTTTTTTTTAAAAAATTTTTTCCCACTGTGTACGGAAACAAACCCGGCATAACCGGATTTGCAACACTCTATCAACAAGCCCTCATCTCAGCATATAAACTCTGGAATCGTCGTTGCCAAAAACAAGCTCGCCATCATAAACAAAGGGTGATGAAGTTATTGCGCCACCAGATTCAAACTTCCATTTGAGCTCTCCTGTAGCCGCATCCAGGGCATATAAAACCCCCTCATCACTTCCCAAGTATACCTGGCCGCCGGCAACTGATGGTGAAGAAGAGATAGTACCTTCCACCGAGTAAGACCACTGCAAAACTCCGAGCTCCACCTCGATGGCATGCAACACCCCGTCATTGCTGGCCAAGTAGACCATTTGGTCAGTCACTGCCGCAGACGAAAGCACCGATCCCCCGGCCGGATAAACCCAGGCCGGTTCGCCATCTGCAGCATCCAGGGCATAGAAGTTCCCCTTATCATTGCCGAAGTAAACCCTTCCGCAAACAACGGCAGGCGTTGAATATATTGGAGACGTTGTTGGAAAGCGCCAAACCAGTTCGCCGCTTGCTATATCCAAAGCCTGGAAGGTGCCACAGATACCGCCAAAATAGACCAAGTCCCCATACACTGCAGGAGAGGACACAATATCGCTAAAGGCCTCATAGTGCCATATCTCTTCACCGGTTTCCAAACTCAATGCATACAGTTTCATGTCATCACTGCCGAAAAAAACTGTCTTTCTTTCGTAGACAACCGGGGAAGAAAGCACCCAGTCACCTGTTGCAAAGGTCCATATGCGTTCACCGGTGGCGGCAGATAAAGCATAGACTTGGCCATCGTTGCTGCCGACAACAACAATGTCCTTGCCAACTGCCGGCGAAGAGTAAACAGGGCTCCCAACATTGAACTTCCAAACTTCTTCCCCCAGCACCAAATCTACTGCATAGATGAACCCGTCATCACTGCCAAAGTAGACTATGCCTTCATGCACCACCGGCGACGAAGAAACCGGCCCGGCAGCTTCGAAAACCCAACCCACCTGGCTGTAATCAACTGCCGGGGAAGGGAACACACCCGTCCTCTGAGCGTTGCCCCGGAAAACCGGCTGCAACTGAGGTGAGTCCTGGCAAACATGCCCGTTGTCATTTTCCGGGTCCGGCAAATAACACCCATTGACCAAAACAGCGGGCAAAAGCAACAGCATTACGCATGCCATGGCGCCGACGCTTCTCATAAGTCACTCACCTCCCGCA
This sequence comes from Clostridiales bacterium, assembly GCA_003559415.1. Classification (GTDB taxonomy): domain Bacteria; phylum Bacillota; class Proteinivoracia; order UBA4975; family PWLI01; genus PWLI01. Next base: position 4,432 of record PWLI01000119.1, read on the forward strand.
CTATAACTGCCAATACCATAAGGCCTGTACCTAAGTCCCGGTTGACCACACAAGCGTCCGTGAACCGACAATGCTATGCAACCTATATATATGTATAAAAAACAGCCAAAAGGTTACACTTTCAGCAACTTTTTTAAAATCCTTTAGGTGTTATGTGTAAGGAAACAAGTCCGGCATCCAGAGTTTTTGCCAGGTGTCATAGGTCGCAAATTACCTGTAACTAATCTCGGCTTTCTCCACTGAAACATCTGCTGCAATCGCTTCAACCTGCACCGGGTCCACATAGCCGGTCATTTTCTCCAGGGCGTTGGCCGCACCACAGGCAGCCCCATAGGCAAAAACCTTCTCCAGTTCCCACTGCTCTGCCAGGCCCCGGGCCATGCCAGCCAACATGGCATCGCCAGAACCCACCGGGTTGACCGCATCCATAAGCGGCCCCCGAATGCGGTAGCTCACTCCGTTGGCCAGCGCCAGGGCGCCGGCAGCACCCAGGGAAACAACGGCGATAGACACTTTCTCGCTAATTTCCGCCAAGGCAGCCAGGAGATCTTGCTCCGTTTCCAGCGGTTTCCCCGCCAGCCACTCCAATTCCTCACGGTTGGGCTTGACCAGGCAGGGGTTAGCCCCAATCCCCTCCAACAGCGGTTGGCCACTGGTGTCCAGCAGCACCCGGCATCCCTGGTCCTTGGCCAGGACAACCAGACGTCTGTAGGTATCTGCCGCCAGGCCCGGTGGCAGGCTGCCTGACATTGTCACCACCGTTGCTGTGGCAGCCAACTGGGCAAAACTGCTGAAGAAAGCTTGCTCCTCAGCCTCAGAAACGCTGGGCCCCATACCCAGCACTTCCGTCTGGCACTGGCCATCCAGGACAGCGATGCAACAACGGCTGTTGCCGGCTATCTCCAAAAAGCTGTGCCTGACACCAGCCCCATCCAACTGTTGCCGGATAAACCGCCCGTTGCTTCCACCCAACAGTCCGGTGGCGGTAACCGGCACACCCAGCAGCGACAGCACCCGGGTGACGTTGAGCCCCTTGCCTCCGGCAGTCTGCTGGTCTTCCCGGGAGCGAAACACCCCGCCCCGGGCGAATTCATCCACCATAAAGCGCATGTCCACCGACGGATTCATGGTCACGGTCAGTATCATTTGCTTCTGCCTCCTTTGCCATCGCTGCCACACATGAGGATTTTATCTTTTACCACTTGCTTCATCAGCGCCTTGCCCGGCTCCATGTATTGCCGGGGGTCGTCTGCCTCCGGTTTGACGGAAAAGTGCTCTTTGACACCGGCGGCAAAGGCCACTTTGAGCTCGGTGGCAATGTTGACTTTGCAGACCCCCCGCCGGATTGTTTCCCGGACACTTTTGTCAGGCACTCCCGAGCCACCGTGAAGCACCAGCGGAACCGACAGACGCAGGCTTATCTCCGCCAGCCGTTTGTAGTCCAGCCGCGGAGCTGCCTTGTACAGGCCATGAGCGGTGCCGATGGCGACGGCCAGGGAATCCACGCCGGTGGCAGACACAAATTCTTGTGCCTCTGCAGGGTCGGTGAGAAAGGCATCACTGTTGTCTACTTCCAAATCCTCTTCCCTGCCACCCAGCCTGCCCAGTTCCGCCTCCACGCTGACATCCTTCTGGCGGGCATATTCCACCACGCTGCGGACAAGGGCAACGTTCTCCGCAAAAGGATGGTGGGAGGCATCTATCATGACCGACGGAAATCCCATGTCTATCAGCTCGATAAGCATGTCGGGGTCCTGGAAGTGATCCAGGTGCAATGACATGGGAACAGGATACTTCCTGGCTGCCACAGCGGCCATGGCCAGCAGAAACTCTGGCCCGGCATAGGCAACAGTCCCCGGCGTTGCCGCCAGGATTACCGGTGACTCCAACTCCGCTGCTGTACGTGCCACCACCTGAACAGTTTCCAGGTTATGAATATTAAATGCCGGCACCGCGTACTTTCCCGCCTGGGCAGCCTGGAGCATTTCTTTGGTGTTGACCAACATCCCTTTTCCCCCCAACATATACTTTGCTTTTTCAGAAACAGATTAAGTTAATTAATGCACATTGCAGGGATTACCTTATTTATGATGAATACTATTAAACGAAACAAAGGAGGTGAAATACGTGAAGAAGATTCTGGCGCTGATTTTTGTTGCCTTGCTGGCCTTTGCTGTGGTTGGCTGCACCACCACTGATGCCCCTACTCTGCCAGATAATGGAGTAGACAATGGCGCGGACAACGGAGTGGACGATGACAACGACCTGCCCGTCTTTACCCTGGAAGAGTTGGAACAGTATGACGGCCAGGAAGGACGCCCGGCCTATGTGGCGGTAGACGGCTATGTCTATGATGTGACCGACGTAGCAGCCTGGTCCGGTGGCATGCATCAGGGCAACCGGGCCGGTGAAGATCACTCGGCCACCATCAGCGGCGCGCCCCATGGCAGAACCCCGCTGAACAACCTGGAGAAAGTAGGACGCCTGGGAGACTAGCCCAGCCGCTTTGCCCCACAACTGTGGGGTTTTTCTTTTGCTCTTTGTAGTTTTCGCTGTGCCCAGGCCCAATTCCTATAT
>PWLI01000055.1 GCA_003559415.1 Clostridiales bacterium
GGGGAGCTGCCAGGGCGGCCAGGATACCGATGATGGCCACAACAACCAACACTTCGATCAACGTAAAACCCTTTTTGTTGTTCAACGCACGATAAAACAAATTCAACATTTTTGTTCCTCCTCAATTTTTATTATTGCTTGTGCGCAACTAAAACTGTAATGGTGAAGAGTGCAAATACCACCTCCCGAATCATTTATATTATACCACACAACAGCGAACTGAGCATAAACCACAGATTGCTAATCGACCACAGCGGCCATGTCAAACATCGGCAACATAACCGCAGCCAGGATAAATCCAACAACAATCGCAAGCATGAATATCATCAGCGGCTCAATTATCGAGCTCAATCTCTCAACGGTGTACTTGACCTCGCCCTCGTAAAAGTCGGCGACCTTGGCCAGCATCTCGTCCATGGCTCCGGCATCTTCTCCCACCTTGAGCATGTGGATCAGCAGGGGGCTGAACCGGGGGGAAACTGCCAGGCCCTGGCTCAGCGTCTGGCCTTCAGACACACCCTTGCGGGCGTGGAGTATGGCGCTGGAGTAGTCCACGTTGTTTACCACCCGGGCAACAATTTCCAGTGCCTGCATCATCGGCACGCCGCTGGCCACCAGTATACTCAGTGTGCGGCAGAAGCGGCCCATGGCGGCACTCTGAAACAGGTTGCCGAACTTGGGCAGACGAAGAGATAATCGCTGCCACATGTGCTTGCCCTTGGTGGTGCCCATGTAATACTTAAGCCCGAAAATGGCAATTGCCGCCACTGGCAGGTGAATGTACCAGTAATCAACCAGAAAATCACTCATGGCCAGCGCCGCCTTGGTAACTCCCGGCAACTCGCCTCCAATGTCATCGAAAATCGCTGCAAACCCCGGGAGTACAGTTACCAACAAGACAATAACAACTATAACTGCTGCAGCCCCGATGAAACTGGGATATGTGGTGGCAGACTTAATCTTCTCCCTGATTTCACTCTGGCTTTCAAAATACTCGGCCAGCTCTTCCAACACATCATCAAGGGCACCGGAAGCCTCGCCGGCTTCAACCATGCTGACAAAAATGTTGGGAAAGAACTGCTTGTGCCGCTGGCAGGCTTCGGTGAAAGTCTTGCCTGCTTCCAAGTCCTTGCCCACCTCTGTCAGCACCTCAGACAAGAGGGGGTTCTCGGCCTGGGCGCTGATGGCGGAAATTGAGGACATAATCGTTACTCCCGCCCGCACCATGGTGGCCATTTGCCGGCAAAAAACTGCAAACTCTTTAAGAGGTATGTCTTTTTTCTTGAAAATCTCAAAGGTCTTTGGCTTGGTCCTGCCCGGAGCCAGCTCCAAAACAACCAACTGCCTGTCTCTGAGCAGAGCAGCGGCTCTATTCATATCATCTGCCTGAATCTGCCCGCTTACCACCTTGCCGGCCGGGTTGCGTGCCCGGTAACCATATAAGTTGGCCATCGCAATCCCCCCAGGTTAGAATGAAGTGGCGTCAATAAGGCCCATGTCCTGAAGCCTCTTTAGTGACTGTTCAAAGGTCTGCATGCCGAACTTTGATCCGGTCTCCAATAAAGTGGGCACCTGGTGAATCTTACCTTCACGAATCAGGTTTCGCACCCCTGATGTGCCTACTAAAACTTCACAGGCCACCACACGGCCGGTTTCATTTCGCTTTGGCACCAAGCGTTGGGCCACCACTGCCCGCAGAGTGTCAGCCAGCTGGGTCCGGATTTGCTGTTGCTGGTGGCCGGGGAAACTGTCAATAATGCGGTCCACTGCCCCCGGAGTGTTGGATGTATGCAGTGTGGCCAACACCAAGTGGCCAGTCTCTGCCGCAGTTATGGCGGTGGAAATTGTGTCTGTGTCCCGCATCTCACCCACCAGTATTACATCGGGGTCCTGCCGCAACGCTGAGCGCAGGGCGGCGGAGAAGGAGCGTGTATCCTTGCCCACTTCCCGCTGGTTTATAACAGCCATTTTATGAGGATGGAGAAACTCTATCGGGTCTTCCAGGGTGATGACGTGGCAGGCCCGGGTGTCATTTATCTGGTTGATCAAAGCAGCAAGGGTTGTGGATTTACCGCTGCCGGTGGGCCCAGTAAAAAGAATCAGCCCCTGTTGCATATCGGCAAAACTTTCAATAACCGGCGGCAGGCCCAGTTGTTCAAAGGTGGGAATCTCTTGAGCAATCAGTCGCAGTGCCGCTGCCGGCACACCCTTTTGGCGAAAAATATTTACCCGCAGCCTGTTATCACCTGTCTGGTAGGTAAGGTCTAACTCGCCCCTTTCCATATATTCGTCAAAACGTTGGCCAGCCAGGGTCTTTACAATGTTAACAAGCTCAGCCTTCCCCAGCTTTTCACCCGTTTCCGGAACCAATGTCCCATCTATGCGCAACAAAGGGGGGCTTTCATTGGTAAAGTGTATGTCCGACGCTTTCTTTTCAATACCGCTGCGTATAATTTGGTGCAAATCCAAGAAAGTTCCTCCTGTCTGGCAGAAATTTACATTTTATTACAAATACTTCTCAATAGTGCAGCTATATTAACATCATACACCAGCAAAGTCAATGAAACAGAGAAAAAATATAACTGTAGGCGAAATAAAGTAACCGAACATAGTCGTAACTTATACTAGATATAATCCAACCCCACAACCCTGACCACTTCTTCCTTGGTGGTCAGGCCCTGTTCCACTTTGGCAAGGCCGTCTTCATACATTGTAACCATGCCCTCTTCCCGGGCCATCCGCCGCAAAGCGGCAGAACTTGCCCCATCAAGCAGGGCTTGCCGCAGTTTGTCGGTAATGGTCAGCACCTCATGAACCGCCAGTCGTCCCTTGTATCCTGTGTCGTTACAGCGGCTGCACCCCTTGCTGCCGCAGTCCCGGCACACCCGGCGCACCAGACGCTGGGCGACGATGCCGTTGGTGGCAGCAACCACCAAAAAAGGCGGCAGGCCCATTTCAATCATTCTGGTCAGGGTGGAGGGCGCATCATTGGTGTGGATTGTGGAAAGAACCAAGTGGCCGGTAAGGGCAGCCCTGACAACAGTTTCCAACGTTTCCCTGTCCCGGACCTCACCAACCATTATTATATCCGGGTCCTGGCGCAACATGGCTCTGAGGCCGATCTGGAAGGTAAGGCCGATGCGGCTGTGCACGTTGACCTGGTTTACCCCATTAAGCCGGTATTCCACCGGGTCTTCAACTGTAGATATGTTTCTGTCCGGCGCATTAATGTAGTTAAGGGCGGAATAGAGTGATGTGGTTTTACCGCTTCCTGTGGGGCCGGTGGCCAGCACCAGACCATAGGAGCGCGTAACCATGTCCTTAAATTGCTCCAGGTTGTGATCGCTGAAACCCAAGTCATCCAACCCCAGCATTATCGATTCGGGGTTGAGAATTCTCAGCACCACTTTTTCCCCGTAAATAATCGGCATGGTATTCATCCGCAGGTCCACGCTGTTTACATTATCCAGCTTGAACTTGATTCTGCCGTCCTGGGGTATCCGCCGTTCGGCGATGTCCAGGTTGGCCATGATTTTCAGGCGGGAAACAACCAGGGGGTGGGTGCTCTTGGGCGGGTTCATCCGCTCATGGAGGATGCCGTCTATGCGGAACCGAACGACCAGGTCAGACTCCCGGGGCTCTACGTGTATGTCACTGGCCCCTTCATTCACAGCCTGGTCAATCATGTTGTCCACCAGACGGACAATGGGGGCGTCATCGACCATGAGTTTCAGTTGCTCGGTGTCAAACTCATCTTCCGGTGTGGCCTCTTCAACCACACGTTCCATAGATTCCCGCATGGTGAAGTGCCGCCGGATAACCTTGTCCAGCTCGCCCTTGGCGGCAATAACCGGTATTACCTGGCAGCCGGTGGCCATGGCAATGTCATCAATTGCCACTACGTTTTTGGGGTCCCCCATGGCAACAGTAAGCCGATCGCCCACTCGTTCCACGGGAACAGCCTTGTAGCGTTTGACCAAGTCGGGGTCAAGCACGGAAAGAACATCAGGTTTCAAATCGTAGTTGCTTAAATTTACGTGGGGTACACCCAGGTGAAATTCCATTATTTCTATATATTGTTGCTCTGTCAGCACACCCATTTCAGCAAGGGCCTCGGCAACATTGCCCCCCTTGCCACTTTTGCGGGCTTCCTCCACTTGTTCGGAGGTAGCCATGCCTGTTTGCAACAGTAACTCTTCGAGTGTTTGGTACATTTTACTCCTCCAACCCACAAAATAACCAATCGTCGTTCTAAAAAATAGGGTGACTAAAGACATTCGACGTTTTTACAGGTTTTCCTGCTGAAAATCGCCAATCAGTGCATATATGTTTATAGTAGCATATTTCGATACCGGAAAGAAAAATCCTGCAAATCTGCAGGATTAGCAAGTGTTTTTGTAGTTTTAAAGCGCCCTGGCCTGTTTGTCCAGGAAGTCAGGTATGTCTAGATCCACATTTTCCTCTTTTACAGACCAGCGACTGCATGCAAAGTATAAATTTCTCCGCCGCTGATAGGTAAGACAAAAAGAGTCATAATCTGTTGCCAGTGGTCTTTGTCTTTCTTCTTCGCTCACCCTCTTCCAGCAGGTGTCCACATCTGTATCAAGGAAGAGAACAGGCAATTCTTTCAACATTTCCCTGCTTTCACGGTCTTCAACGATTCCTCCGCCCAAAGAAACAATTCCCCATTCAATTACAGCCAGTTGTTCTAAAAGGTAGCGCTCCCGGGCACGGAAGAGTTTTTCATCCAAAGCCAACTGTTCATCAGCAGAAGTGCCAATTCTTTGTTCTAAAAGCGCGTCACTGTCCCAACATGGAACATTCCATTTCTGCGACAAATCTTGAGCCAGGGAAGTCTTCCCTGCCCCCATGTAGCCAACAATAAACAACTGTTTGTCCATTCAGTATTGTTCCCCCTAGAAACGAAACCTGAAAAGCCCCCTCTGTAATCTCAAATCGTGCAGGGCTGCCAAAGTCAGCCTTGAACCTCTGTAGATTCATTAGCCTTCTGAGCGTTGCCCGAGCTACGCTTCAGCCACAACCCTGAAAATATCAACACAGAGGCCGCGAGGAAAATCCACCAGGAATAGCGCTGATCTCCAATGACAGGCGCTCGGGATTCACCCTGCCTGGAATATTCAGCTACAAATCGCATAGTGGCTGAATAGGAATCCCCGGGCATCATATTGTAAACAGCAAGATGTTTTGCAGTGCTGTCTACCTTTATTGGGCAGTCCTGAACATCCCCTGAAGCATCAGTGCAACGAGTTATTAATTTGAATTGGGTTCTTACCCAAGCCCCCTGGTAAATGTTGTTGTTCCTGCCCTCGCCGGGCAGGTGAAAATTCATCTGGATTGTCGTTTCTTCGCCCAAGGAGCTGACTATGTCTGTTACCTCAATTGTGTCAAATGACTTCATGGGGCCGGAGAAAACAGTCTCTCCATTGCTTTCCACCGTCAACATCATACCCTCAAACAAGCAACCTGGCTGTCCAACAACAGGATCTCCATCTATCCATTGATGTTGCAGCCAATACTCTACTTCAGCACCTGGCGCAGCTGAGGTGTAGTAGTGCTGACAAGAGGAAGTCAAGCCAAGTAACAACAAAAAGCATCCCAAAAATACCAGCAGTGAGCCAATTTTTTCTCTTCGGAAACTGCGGGACCCTGTCTTCCTTGGCATTTTACTTACCCCCTTATGACACATCAAAAAGCAAAAAGGGTTTCGGGGCAGGCGGCACCCGCCCCGCCAACTATCCTTGCCTGAATCTCTACTCTAGCCTTATTCTACTATTCCCAGCTACCGTCTTCCCACTCTACTCCCCATTCAGCAGCAGCAGCACCATGATCAGCTTGGATGGCTTCGAAAGTGGTGGACAGGGTATATACTTGCTCCTGGAAATCATTGCCGGCTTGTGTATCGAACTCAAGAGTAACAACAAGAGTTATCTCGTTTTCAAAGTCAATGTCACCATTGTACTAATAGTACCCGTCAATTTCGGTCCATTCTCCGGCCACTGTTATGTTAACAAAATCTTCTTCATACGGGTCGAAGTCCCACTGGCCTTGGATCTCAGCTCTGACGAAGATATCCAGCGAACCATTATTGGTAACAGTGAAAGTTATTTCTTCTGTGGCGCCCGGAGCCCAATTATCAATATCTATGGGGTATCCTGGGGTTGTCTGGCCGGCTGCGATGTCAACTGTTCCTGCCTGGAAAACATTGTCACTTAGTTCTGCACTGTCGGTAAACCAAGCCAATGTGCCGCCGGTGATGGCTGCCATGGCCATAGCGATAATCAAAAAGCTAAAAAGAACTCTGCGTTTCATTAATAAATTCCCCCTAAAGTTTTTTCTTTGAACCTTACACCGGCTGTTGCCAGCAATTAACATAAGTTTACACCCAACGTATTTTGGCCTCACTTCCTTTTATTAATTTCAGTCCTGTCTCTATGTTAGCCTCAGTCTGTCCAAGGGTTATCTGGCCAGGAAAAATCAATAGCATTATGGGAAGACTGCACTGCTTCTGCCTGCACCTTGACTGACAGTTTCGCTTGTAAGCCACTTGCCACAGAGAAGAGGAAACCAATTTCTATGTCCGTGCCCGACGCCACTGCTGTTGGCCCCGAAGCTGTACCATAGTACCACCATCCATCAGAACCCTTAATCCAGTTATCCCCGGAAGAATTTTCTAAAGCAGGATCTGTCACACCCTGCAGGCTTGCCATGTGGCTGTTGACAAACATGTACAATGTAGCTCCCGGTTCAACATCAGCAAAATTACCGAATCGGGGGTTCCCTGTCCAATTTATTCTCACTTCGTCAACTTCATAAGTATAAACATATTCTTCTCCGGCTCCCGAATGATCGTGTTGGTTGAAAAGGAAAAGGCCACCACCCGGATTGCTTTGCCCTGTTGTACCTACAAACAGCGCACTAGCA
>PWLI01000067.1 GCA_003559415.1 Clostridiales bacterium
ATATCTCTGGTATACCTTCTGTTGCCGGGCTATGCCCTGGCGCTGGCCATTGCCCTTTTCTCCAAGGACAGCTTTACGTCTATTGCCTTTGACTCGGGCGGTGTGGCCACCGGGCCCATGACGGTGACATTTATAATGGCCTTTTCGGTGGGGGTGGCGTCCCAGATTGAGGGGCGGGATCCACTGCTGGAGGGGTTTGGCATGATTGCCCTGGTGGCACTGATCCCGATTCTGACTGTGCTGGCCCTGGGCCTTATCTACAGCAGGAAGGAGCGGCAATATGAGCGCGATGCAGACCAATAGCCACAGCATCATTGTTACCATAGTAAGAAAGGGCAGGGCCCGCAAGATTTGTGACGCCAGCAAGCAAGCGGGCGCTGAAGGCGGGACCACAATCCTGGGCCGGGGAACCAGCACCCGGGAGTTTCAACGGGCCTTTGGCATTTCCCTGGATGAGGAGCGGGAAGTGGTGCTGACCGTTGTGAAGAGAGATAGGGAGGATCAGGTTTTTGATTCCATTATTGACAGTTGCCAGATGAACAAGCCGGGAACGGGCATTGCCTTTGTGCTGGATTTAAAACAGGTTGCCGGCATAGCACATCTTCTCAAGGAGGTTGGAAATGATGAGTAACCAGGGTCCGGCCCGGGAGTGTGAAACCAAGTTCGACCTGATAATAACAATCGTCAGCAAGGGGCGCTGCCACCTGGTGGTAGAAGCTTCCAAGCGGGCAGGGGCAGAGGGCGGCACCATACTGGGCGCCCGGGGAACCGGCATCCACGAGACGGCCAAGTTGCTGGGTGTGCCCATTGAGCCGGAAAAGGATATCATCCTCACCTTGGTTCCCCGCTGTGACACCGACAAGGTGCTCGATGCAATTCTGGAAGACGGGGAAATGAACAAGCCCGGCAAGGGCATCACCTTTGTGCTGGAAGTCAAAAGGGTGGCGGGCATCACCCACCTGCTGGAAGAAGAGATGCGTCAAAAACTGGAGAAGAAAACCACCAAGTAATTGCTTAATGACAGGAGGGTGCCTGTGGACAAATTTGACTTTTCCGGCATGGATTGTTTTTGGCAAGTTTTTGACCTGCTCCGGCAAGACAAAGAGCCTGGCCAAGAGCTGTGGGACAGGTTGTTTGCCACACCGGGTTATGGTGTGTTGGTCGAAAGCGAATTTACCCAGGAGTTTTTCATTCGCCGCTTCCGGCTGGCCTTTAAGCCATCGCTGGCAGGAGAGTTGGAAAAAGAACTTGAGCAGGACAAATATGGATTTCTCAGCCATTACCTGAAAGTGCGGGACAATCCCGGGGCGATAAAGCAACAGCAACAAGAGCTGGCATCAGCTGATTACCACCACCAGGTTATGGACAAGTGCCTTGAGTGGCTGCCGCTGCAGGCGGTGGAGCATTACCCGCCGGTTTCCTTTGTTATTTTCCAAAACGACGCCCGGGGCTATTCACCGGTGGTGGTGGACGTACGAGCGGCCATTGAGTTGGGAGATTTTGTACCTCTGTTTCTCGCCCATGAATTCCACCATTGGTACCGCAAAGGGCTGCTGGTCGTGGATTGGTCCCAATTACCCAGGCAATACCAAGACTTGGCCTGGGTACTGGACCAGCTGCACGCCGAAGGGATAGCTGACCAGGTGGATAAAGCGGCGCTGATGGATGCCAACCACCCCTTCGCCCGGGGCTTTGGCCAGGCGGTGGAGCAGGCGCCGGAGTATGTTGGGCTTATGGACAAATTGCTGTTGGAGGTGGCCAGAGGTGAACGGGATGTGGCTGAGGCTGGCAGGGAACTCAGGGAGAAACTGCCCCAAGCGGGGCACCCGGTGGGGTATTATATGGCCCGGAAAATAGTTGGAGAACATGGACAGGGAGCCCTGGTTGCCACTGTGCTAAATCCCTTTGAGTTCTTCGGCAGCAGCGGTTTGTTTTCTGACACTGTTGCTGACTGGTTGATGGCACTGGAGAAGGATGTGAGCAAAAGATAGTGACCTGCCTGGGACTCCCAGGCGTCCTTATGTACCGGGTAGCTGTATTTGTTTGGTTAATGTGGTTAATTTTGTCAATTCTAAAGGCAATGGAATTGTATATAAAAAAAGGGTTTTTGGGTGTAAGTATAGAACATAAATAAATAGGCAATTTTTTGCCGTGAGGAGGCTGGACATGAAAGTTGACCGCAGAACAGCTTTGGTAGTAGCCGGAATATGGTTTCTGTTGGTGGGACTTAGAGGATTGAACATTTTTGACATTGGCATGGCCAATGATGCAATTCTGCCGGTTATAGGCTTGATTGCCGGAGTTCTGTTCGTTTTGACTGCATTTTTTGGCAACAGGTAGCTGTATTCTTAGCAAGGAGGTTAAGATTATGAAGTTTGATTACCAGTTGGGCATGATTGTTGCGGGAGCTTGGTTTATTTTAGTTGCAGCCAGAGACCTGGGCATATTCAATATTGACAGCCTTCACAGTGCTATTTTGCCGGTACTTGCCTTGGCGACCGGTGTGATTTTCATCGTCGGCATTATTTACGAGAAGCGGTAGGCCGGCAAGAAAATTCCATATGTGGCAAAAGTCAACCAGGTCACTTCCTGGTTGACTTTCTTTTGGAATAACATATCTATAGGGAAGATGCAGGAGTGAGACCTTCGAGTGACGAAATAATCCAGAGAGTGAACATGTGAGTGCAATAAAGGAGGGCGATGAATGCTGATTATCAGGAATGGAACAGTCCATGACGGCAAGGGTAATGTCATGGAAGCGGATGTGCTGGTCAAGGACGGCAGGATAAGTGCCGTGGGGCCTAAGCTGGATGCCGATGGAGCCCAGGAGTACGATGCCACCGGCAAGGTGGTAATGCCGGGCTTTGTGGATACCCTGAATATCTGGGGGTGCATGAGCCCGGTGGACAAGGATCTTTTGGAGCATTCCGATCCGGTGACGCCGGAGCTCAGCGCGGTCTTCGCCTTTGACCACGAGAACATGATGCGCCAGGGTGTTTACCAGTTTGGCGTCACCTGTGCCGGCATTACACCTTCAGTGATGAATGTTGTGGGCGGCCAGGCTGCTGTGTTCAAGACCCATGGCAACCATGTGAACCAGATGTTGGTTAAAGAGGGTGCGGCCATGATTGCCTCGGTTTCGGCGGCTCCCAAGGGGGTGTATGGCCCCCGCAACACTGCGCCCATGACCAAGATGGGTGCCTTTGCCCTGCTGCTCCAGGCACTGGCTAAAGCTGCAGGGCCCAAGAAGGAAGACGCTGGCTATGATGCCAAGTCTGAGGCGCTGAAAAAAGTGCTGGACAAGGAGATGCCGCTGTTTGTAAACTGCAACACCGGTTCAGAGATGGAGGCGGTGGAGCTTGCCCTCAAGGACTATGACATTGACATAGTGTTCACCGGCGCCTACGGCGCCAAGGAGCAGGTCAGGCGCAGCGTGGTGGTAGGGGATTTGACCCAGGCCATTTCGGGCAACAACGAAAAGGTGGACTTTGAAAGCCTCAAAAAGCTGGCCGACAAGGGCATTGACATTGCCATCAGTTGCTGTGGCGATGTGGGCGCTTCCGGCCGGGAATCATTGCTTTGGAACGCCATCCTCTGGTACAAGCAGGGATTTTCCTCCGGAGATGTGCTGAAAATGATAACTTCCGTTCCCGCCCGGCTGCTGGGTGTGGATGACCGGGTGGGTTCCATCGAGAAAGGCAAGGATGCCGACATAGTGATCTGGTCTGCCAATCCCCTGGAGCATTACCAGGCGGTGGCAGAAGCTTCCTTCATCAACGGGCACAATGTGCTGGATACAGGAGGTAAAGACCATGCTGCTGATTAAAGATGCCAAGATATATACAGCTGCCGGCAAGGTAATCGACAAAGGCGATATATTGGTGGACAGGGGCAAGATAAAGAAAATAGGCAGTGGCTTGGAGGCAGAAGGAGCCAAGGTAATTGATGCCGATGGCCTGGTGGCCATCCCCGGCATCATCGATGCCCACAGCCACATCAGTGGCTTTGCACAGGGCATGAAAGATCAGGATTTGAACGAGGTCAGCGGCAACGCCACGCCCCAGGTTGAAGCGGTATTCTCTGTGGACACCGGCTCGGAGGCCTTTGAACGGGCGTTGCAGGCGGGGATTACCACCTCGGCCATCGCCCCGGGCAGCGGCAACGTCATCGGCGGCACTGTCTGTGCCGTCAAGTCCCACGGGAAAAACATTGAGGACATGTGTATCAAGAACCCAATAGCCCTGAAAGCGGCGCTGGGCGGAAACCCCAAGGGGGTATATGGAAAACGCAACCAGTTGCCCATGACTCGCATGGGAATAGCCCAGGTAATCCGGGAGAACATGATCAAGGCCCGGGAATACATGGACAAGCAAAAAAAGGCCGGCGATGACAAATCCAAGATGCCGCCACGGGATTTGGGCATGGAAAATTTGGCCAGGGTGCTGCGCAAAGAGATTTCACTGAAGATACACTGCACCCAGTTTGACATCATCACCGCCATCCGCCTGTCCCGGGAGTTTGACATCGACTTTACCCTGGAACATGCCTGGGGAGCCAGCGACTACTACGACGACATCATGGCATCGGGTTGCAAGGGCATTGTCTATGGCCCCATTGGCGTGCCCCTGGGGCCGGGCGAGCGGCGCAAGCTGGACATCTTCTCTCTGGTGGAACTGGACCGGCGGGGCATGCCCTGTGCCATCATGACCGACGGGCCCATCTTCAACCCCGATATGATTGTCGTCCAGGCGGGAGAAGTGGTGCGGGCCGGCGGGCGGATTGAACGTGTGATAAACATGCTGACCATTAACGCTGCCAAAATCATGGGTGTGGATGACAGAATCGGTTCGTTGGAACCGGGCAAGGATGCGGATATTGCCCTCTTCCGGGGCACACCGGCGCTAGACACCAACGCCCGGGTGGAGCACACGATAGTCAATGGAGAAGTGGTCTGGTCCCGAGGGTAATAAACAATACTAACCCGGCTCAAAAGAGCCGGGTTTTGCTATTAATTGGTTGCAATTATGTCAGTGTCGTGTTAATTTGGGAGTGGTTGCATTGTGATGATAATGAAAGGGGCGAAAACAAGTGATTAGAAAAAAGGACACTCTTTTCTGCCCGGAATGTGCCCAAGAGCGAGAAACTAAAGTGGGAGAACGCAAAGAAGAGTATTCAGTCCGTGGAGAGAAGGTAAATATAGACGCCAAGGTAAGATTTTGCACCCAATGCAACACTCCGGTATTTGATGAAGACCTGGACGAAGCAACGATACAGGCGGCATACGATGCATACAGGGAAAAGCATGGGTTTCTTAAACCCAAAGACATTAAGGAGTTGCGAGAAGTCTATGGCCTGTCTCAAAGGGGCATGGCTGCCTTGCTTAACTGGAGTCCCAATACAATTGCCCGCTATGAAGGAGGGGCGTTGCCCGACCCTGCCCATATGACCACACTGTTGATGTTAAGGGACAATCATGATTATGTGGAGAAACTTTACAAGGTTAACAAGGAAGCAATGGGCAAGCTGGATCAACGAAGAATCGAAAGGGCCTTGGAAGAGAAAAATTCTGGGAATGTATTGCGGCTAAAGGATGTAGTGCAAGAAAGATATGACAGGATAAATGAGGAACTACGGGGCTTTAGCGATTTTGACTTTGACAAGATGCGCAACATGGTGCTTTTTTTCGCGGAAACCCACCAGCAAATATCCAAGACGAAGTTGATGAAGTGCCTGTTTTATACAGATTTTTTGCACTACAAAAACCATCACACTTCTGTCAGCGGCTTGCCCTATCAGCGGATGCCCTTTGGTCCTGTGCCCTACAATCATTGGTTGCTGCTGGACAGCCTCAGTGAGGAAATGGCAATTTCTCTTCTGCCTTTTGATTTGGCTGAGGGTGAATTTGTCCGGGCCCGTGCCAAAGCTGACTTGTCATTGTTTACTGCCACAGAGCTGGAAACAATGCGGCGGGTTGTGGACTATATTGCTAAGCACAGTGCCAAGAGTATTTCTGATTACTCCCATGAAGAAAAGGCCCATGAGGAAACAGAGGAAGGAGATTTAATTACGTATCGTTACGGGAAAGATTTGCGAGAGTTTTAGCATTTTTGGCGAGGTCAAGGCCTCGCTATTTTTGTGCAAGGTCATCTCAAATTGTGCTACACTCATAGATAGTGAGGTGGTAATTATGTACAGCTTTAAGTATGACTACAGTGAGGGGTGTCATCCCCGCATTCTCCAGGTGCTGTTGGACACCAACATGGAGCAGCAGGACGGCTATGGCGACGATGCCTACTGTCGGGAAGCGATCCAGCTGATAAAACGGCGACTGGGCCGGGACGATGTGGATATTCACTTTTTTGCCGGAGGCACCCTGTTGAACCTGACTGCCATATCTTCCTTTTTGCGTCCCCACCAGGCGGTGATTTCTGCTGCCACGGGGCACATAAATGTTCATGAGGCCGGAGCTGTGGAAGCCACAGGACACAAAGTGGTTACTGTGGAACGCCCTGACGGCAAACTGCGGGTGGAGGATGTAGAAAAGGTATTGGGTGCCCATTACGATGAACACATGGTGCGTCCCCGGCTGGTGTACATCTCCGATGCCACCGAAGTGGGCACCGTGTACAACAAGGAAGAGCTGACAGCCCTCAGTGAGTACTGCCGAAAGAACGGTTTGTTGCTGTTTGTGGACGGCGCCCGGCTGGGTTCTGCCCTCTGTGCCCGGGACAGCGGCCTGGACTTGGCTGACATGGCAGAGTTGACTGATGCTTTTTACATCGGCGGCACCAAGAACGGGGCGCTGCTGGGTGAGGCGCTGGTCATCTGCCGGGAAGAACTGAAAGAGGAGTTCAGGCA
>PWLI01000069.1 GCA_003559415.1 Clostridiales bacterium
AGAGATCAGGTATGGATAGTTGACCAGCAATTTTTCCACCATGGTCAGTCCTCCTCAACCAGGGTGTAGAACAGGCTCAGCATGGTAGCCGCCACTTTTATACCCACACCAATGGTAATTATCAGTATAAGGCCGCTGCTGAACAGCTCCCCGGGAGTGCCCAGGGGTATGCCTGCGCCCCTGTTCATGAGAAAGCTGGTGCCCCGGAGGATGCCCACCAGGCCCACCGCTCCGTACCACAACGTGCCGGCACTCTCCAAAAACGAAGACATGCGGTGAGGAACTTTGCGCAAACAGCTGTCCAGGCCGAAGACCAGCATGTAAAGCACCATGCTGATGCCCAGGATCATGCCGCCGGCAAAACCGCCTCCAGGGGAAAGGTGGCCATGGAGAATGATATATATGCCATATACCTGGATAACCGGCAGCAAAATTGAGGTAACCTTTTTTAGTATCAAATCAGGCATCTTTTTTCACCTCGCCTTTCAGCACCAGCAGCACAGCCACCAAGGCGCAAAACAGCACCGTGGTTTCTATCAGGGTATCATAGGCCCGGTAATCCATGAGGATTTCCGCCACCACATTGATCGCCCCCGTCTCTTCCACTCCCTGACGGATATAGCGCTCCACCACTTCATTGTTGGCCGGGTTGTCAGCATCTCCAAAGGCAGGCAGCTCGGCAGCCAGCGCTATCAGCGCCACCAGGCAGGGCAGCACAACCAGCAATGCAATAACTTTCCTCATGCCTCCCGCCTCCCCAGCTTGGTGATAACGGCAATCATGATGACGCTCATGCCAATTCCCGCCGCCGCCTCAGTCAACGCCAGGTCGGGAGAACCCATCTGCAGCCAAATCAGGGACATCACCACGCTGTACACACCAAAAACCAGCACAGCATGAAGCACTTTGCGGATAAAGCAAACGGCCAGGGAAGCAACCAGCAGGAATGTCAGGAATACAACCATCAGGGCATTTTCCATCAGTCGCACTGCCCTTCCGACGCCTTGTCAATATCCCGCTTGGCAGCCCAGGCGATTACATGGGACACAGTGGGGTTTACCAGCAGAATAAACATAAATATAAGTCCCAGCTTGGCAATTACAAACCAGTCGGCAGAACGCACTGCCACCGCCGTCAAAATACAGCCCGCCGCCACGGTATCGCACTTGGTGGTGGCATGCAGACGGCCGAACACATCGGGCATGACAAAAAGCCCCACTGTGGCAGTGAAGAGGAAAAAGCTGCCGATAGCCATTAAAATCACAAAAATCCAATCCATTGCCACACCTCCTTAGGTATGCGTCAAAACATCAATCCAAGCGGTGGCGAACCTGGCCCTTGAGCACCGCCACCGTGGCAGCATAGCTGCACAGGGCATAGACGATGGCCACATCCAGGTAAAACCAGCTGTCCAGCAACAAGCTGAGCAGCACTATCAGGATGATGGTCTTGCTGGTGATGATATTCAATGCCACCAACTTGCCGGTCACTTCCGGGCAACTGAGGGTGCGGGCCAGGGAAAAGAAAATCAACACGCCCGCCCACAGCGTTACAGCAAAGGCAATTGTATTTATCATGCCGATCCCTCCATTTTCGCCAGCAGGCGGTGCACTGTGCTGCCTGCCACGCCAGAAGCATGCTGTTCCGTCAGGGCATGAACCTGCAAACGGTTGCCGTCCAAAGACACTGTAATGGTGCCGGGGGTCAGGGTGATGCAGTTGGAAAAAAGCAACAGGCACATGTCGGTCTTCAGGCCGCTTTCCACCCAGAAAAACCGGGGGGAAATAGGCCGGCGCAGCAAGATGATCATGGCCACACCCCAGGCCGAGCGGAAGATTTCCACCAGCAACACAGCTGCCAGCGCCGGGCCATAGATCAACATGCCCAAACCGGGGCGGGGTTTGTCCACTTGTTTCTGGCGCCAAAAAAGCATCACCAGTGCCACCGCAGCCACTCCGGCCACGGCATGCTGCCAGTTGATGGTGCCGGCAAACACAAACCACAGCACCAGCAACGCTATAAATTGTGGTACCATATGCCACTTTAGCAAGCCACAGCACCTCCGCACCAAAGATTCATAAAAACAGGGTATATATCCTTAAAAAACGGGCTATATTTACTGTACTGACAGTTCAGTGAAAAATATCACTTTCACTCTATAACCAGTATACTCCTGTCTTACACAGAATTAAACCCCTAAGAGCAAGTTTTACACGCTTGTAAGAAAAAAGGCAACCTCTCAAGGTTGCCCAATCATCCATCGTTATTTGTGCCGCAAGGCAGCCACCGGATCCATGGCAGCAGCTTTGCGGGCAGGGATGTAGCCCGACACCACACTGAGCGCCATGCAAACCGTCACCAGTCCGGCGGCAGCGGGCAGGGAAAGTCTGGCAATTTCAAAGGAAGCATCGGCACCCATGGGGCCGCCACCCAAAGAAGCGCTGGCGATGGCATTAATTAACTTGCTCAGCACCCAGGCAATGCCCGTACCGGTCAGCCCGGACAACAAACCCACACCAGCCGCCTCGGCAAAGAAAATGTTGCGGATGTCGGCCCGGCGTCCACCCACTGCCCGGATGATGCCGATTTCCTGGGTTTTTTCCAGCACCGATATGAAGATCACAATGGCAATCATCAGCAGCGCCACCAATATGGATATGGACGACAGGCCAATGAGCACGTTGCGGATTGTTCCCAGCGTGGCATTGACTCCCTCAATAGTGCTCTCCAGTGTAGAAACATAGGTAAACCGGCTCTGGCCCCGGTTTAACTCATCGATAAACTCCGGCACATCCCCGACACTTGCGTCGGCGTAGACGGTCAGGCCGACAAACTCCATGTCCTGCCGGTCAATGCCCAGCTGTTGTTCCAGCAATTGGATGTTGGCATCGCTGATCAAAAACAGCGTATCTCCAAATGTATTGGCAGAAGTGATGCCCACTATTTCATACTCCACCGTAACCTGATCCGGCTGAACGCCGGGTTCCTCACTGCCAAGCAAATGGCGCACATAGAGAGGAACTCCCAGCAGAGAGGCCAAATCCTCCCCCTCTTCCACCAGGGCATTTGCAGAGTTAAGGGAAAGCACCACCTCAAAGGCATTGCCCTCCTCCGGCAGCCTGCCCATGTAGATTATATCTGCCACCGTTTCCACCGGCCGGGAAGTATCCGGGCTACGCAAGGTATAGCTGTCCCAGGAGCCCTCGTCCACAAGTTCCCGGTCAAGCCCTGCGCCCATGGCAAACAGCGCGCGGGAGGGGTTTGCATGGTAACCGCTGAACTGGTCACTCATCTCCAGCGCGCTCTGGATATCTTCATAGCTCCAGGGCTCAAAACCCATGCCGGGCATTGCGCCGTCATCGCTATAGGGGGTGACCGTGATGTTGTTGATGGGGAATACTTCACGTATCTGCGCCTCAAAGGATGCACTGGCTCCACTGGCCAAGGCAATGGCCAGGGCAATGCCAATAATACCGATGGAGGTGCCCAGGGCGGTGGCAATTGTGCGCCCCTTCTTGATCCACAAGCTGCGCAGGGCGTGGCGGGCAGCGCCGGCCAGCGACATGCGGGCGGGACGGTGTTGTGCCAAGCTTCCATCAGGCGCTGTGGTGCCAGAGGATTTCTCCGTGTCAGAAACTATTTCTCCATCCCTCATGGTCACAACCCTGTCAGCGTAATCCTCTGCCAGCCGGGGGGAATGGGTAATGACAATGACCAACTTGTCCCGGGACAACTCCTTGAGCAGCTCCATGACCTGACGGCCGGTGGCGCTGTCCATGGACCCGGTGGGCTCGTCAGCCAGAATAATTGCCGGATCATTGGCCAGCGCCCGGGCAATGGCCACCCGCTGCTTCTGGCCGCCGGAAAGACGGTTGACCTTTTTGCCGGTATGGCCTTTAAGCCCCATCTGCTCCAGCAATTCCCTTGCCCGCGCCGACCTGCCGTTATAGCGGGAAAGCTCCAGGGCCAGCTCCACATTCTGCTGGCCGCTCAGGGACGGCACCAGGGCAAAGTTTTGAAACACAAACCCTACTGTATCCCGGCGATGGGTGTCCAGGTCCCTGCCCTTGGCCTGCTTAAGCGACCGTCCGTTGACCACCACATCGCCTTGAAAGTCGCTGTCCAAAGCGCCCAGGATGTTCATCAGCGTTGTCTTGCCGGAACCAGAAGGCCCCAGCACTGCCACCATGCCCGTGGGCCCGGCGGTAAAGGAGACATCTTTCAATGCATGGACTTCATGCTTGGGCATTTTATAGGTCTTGGAAACATTTTTTACTTCCAGCATCTTAACGCCTCCTCACTCATCCCGCAGCGCATCGACCACTGCCATCTTGGTGGCCCGCCGGGAGGGTATTCGTCCAGCAATAACAGCCACTGTAACACTGATGGCCAGCAGCAGTATAATTGCCGCCAGAGGGAAGTTAACATCGCTGAAGGGTATCCCCGAAAGGGGTATGCTAATCAACTGCGGCACTTCCAGCGCCACCGCTGAGTCTATCAATCCGTTTAACAGCGGTTGCAGGCCGTAGGCAACTGCCAGGCCCAACAACCCCGCCAACAGGCCAATCAGGGCTGCCTCGCTTTGGAAAATGCGGATCACATCCCGGTTGCTGCCTCCCACCGCCTTGATAATCCCAATCTCCGTCTTGCGCTCCAGCACTCCGGCATAAAGCACAATGGCGGTCATGATGCAGGACACCACCAGGGCACAGGCCACAAAGAACAGCAGCACCGTCTGAACCAGCGCCAGCATCTGGCTGAAAACACTCTTGAAGATAACGGCAAAGCTGGTAGCTGAGATGCCGGTACGCCGCCCCCGGCCCAGACCAGCCAAACCGCCCCGGCCTTGTCCCACACCGCCGTTATCTTCATCCATTATCCACTCATATACATCCATATTGTCTGCCGCCTGTACCAGCGTGACCTCAAAGTTGGTGGTTCCTTCCGTCA
The DNA here is from genome assembly GCA_003559415.1 of Clostridiales bacterium. Lineage (GTDB taxonomy): Bacteria > Bacillota > Proteinivoracia > UBA4975 > PWLI01 > PWLI01. The sequence continues at coordinate 4,951 of PWLI01000069.1, forward strand.
TTCGCTGGTAGTAATCTCCGTGCTGGTCATCGGCAAAACGCGACAGCCAGGCTTCAAAGTTCTGGTAGTCGTAATACGCAGTAGGATTGCCCAGGTTAAACTCCCCGGCCACCCCGGAAATGGTAAACCGGGTGCCCTCTTCTCTGTCCGGCAACACCAATACAACTTCCTGGCCGATGGCCTCGGCAACTCGGTGTCGTCGGGATCCAGACCCATGGTCCTGATCACAGCCCGGGCCAGGGCTTCGTTGGCCAGCAGCTTATAGTCATGGGGTTGGGGCAGCGTGCCCTGAAAATTGCCAGTCAGGTGCTGGCGGTAGTTCTCCGCCGCCAGTCCCTGAAAGGAAACAGAAATCGGCTGATCATCATGAGACATTTCCACCCCGTCCAGGTTTATGGCGGGGCGTATGGAGACCACGTCGTCCAGTTCCAGAATATGGTCGAAATCACGGATATTGTCGGAAGCCACTACCTGGTCGTCAACACTGTGTATTCGCTGGACAGTAAGGATGTTGGCAGTGGCAAAACGGTTTAACTGACTGTCTATGTAGGCAGTGGCGCCATTGCTCAAACCCAGCACCAGGGCAATGCCGGCAATGCCGATACAGCCGGCAATGGCAGTAATGGCCACCCGGCCCATCTTTTTGCGCATGTTGCGCAAAGAAATCTTGAAAGACTCGCCCAGCGACATGGAAGAGTTTCGCTTGCGCAGGCCCTCTCTCTCCCCGCCGGCACGGGTATCTGTCAGCACTTCTTCCCTGGTTATCTTGCCATCCAGCATGTGCACAATCCGCTGGGAGTAGTCCCGGGCCAGCTGCTGGTTGTGGGTCACCAGCACCACCAGTTTGTCACCGGACACTTCTTTCAGCAAGTCCATTATTTCCAACCCTGTCTGTTGGTCCAAGCTGCCGGTGGGCTCATCGGCGAGAATTATATCCGGGTCGTTGGCCAGCGCCCGGGCAATGGCCACCCGTTGTTGCTGACCGCCGGAAAGTTCCGCCGGGCGATGGTCGGCAAAGTCCGTCAGCCCCACCCGCTCCAGCAAATTCATGGCCCGTTGCACTCGTTGCCCCTTGGGCAGCCCAATCAGGCTCAAGGGCAATTCCACATTTTCCAGGGCATTCAAGTGTTCCACCAGGTTAAAATTCTGGAACACAAACCCCACATTAAACCGTCGGTACAGGTCCCAGTCCACCCTGCGGTAGTGGCTGGTGGGCTTTCCTTCCACCAGCAACTCACCATGGGTGGGCGTATCCAGCCCGGCTATAATGTTGAGCAGAGTGGACTTGCCGCACCCCGAAGGGCCCAACACCGCCACAAACTCCCCTTTGTCCATGGAGAGGTCAACGCCGTTGAGGGCCGCAAAGGGCTGGCCGTCCATCCGAAACTCTTTTGTTATGCTTTTAAGCTCCAACAACACCATTCACCACTTCCCACACAACTGTCTTATGCCCTAGGATATCATAAAAAGCAACAGGGTGTGCCCTGCTCCCTGAACTTCTCCACAAAACCTAAAAGGAAAGCCAGCCCCATGGCTGGCCGCACCCGGTCTAGTCAACTTTGCTGGCTATGCTCTTAATCTCAGCTATAAACCCGGCCACTTGCTCTTCAGGAGTGGCCCAGGATGTCAGCAGGCGGATGGCAGAATGCTCTTCATCCACATCGGCCCAGACATAAAACCCGTATTTCTTTTCCAGGCGGGCAATTATTTCCTTGGGCAACACAGGAAACAACATGTTGGATGTGGATTCCGCCAGGAACCCAAACCCCGCGGCAGCAATGCCCTGGCGCAGTGTGTCGGCCATGCCATTGGCATGACGGGCCAGGTCAAAGAACAGGTCATCCCTGAACAGCTCCCGGAACTGCAGCCCCAGCAGCCTCCCCTTGGCCACCA
>PWLI01000090.1 GCA_003559415.1 Clostridiales bacterium
TGCTGGCATCGCCCAACATCGCCAGCCGCCAGTCGGTGTGGCGCCAGTACGACCACATGGTGATGACCAATACAGTCCAGGCCCCCGGCACCAGCGCTGCTGTGTTGCGCATCCGGGGGAGTGAAAAGGGCATTGCCGCTGCCACCGATTGCAACAGCCGTTACTGCTGGCTCAACCCCCGGGAGGGGGCCCGGCGGGCTGTGGCGGAAGCGGCCCGCAACGTGGCCTGCACCGGGGCAAAACCGGTGGCAGTTACCAACTGCCTGAACTTTCCCAGCCCCGAAAAGCCGGAACATTACTGGTCGCTGGACCAGGCCATAGCCGGCATGGCCGAGGCGTGCCGGGCGCTGAATACGCCTGTTGTGGGCGGAAATGTCAGCCTGTACAATGAAACCGGCGATACCGCCATCTACCCGACGCCGGTGATCGGCATGGTGGGCCTGTTGGATGACGTCTCAGCTGCCTGTTCCATCGGCCTGAACAGCGGCGATGCAATAATGCTGCTGGGTGAGCTGCAGCCCCTGCTGGGCGGCAGCCAGTACCTGACAGACAAGCTGGGCAGGGCCAGCGGGCCGGTGCCGCCGGTCAACCTGGACCTGGAAGTTGCTCTCTGCCGCCTGTTGCCCCAGGCAATCACTGCGGGGACAGTAAGGTCCGCCCACGATGTTTCCGACGGGGGCATGGCAGTGACGCTGGCCGAGATGGCCATGGCCGGCAATTGCGGGTTTAAGGTGGCGATGCCACCGGGCATTAGGCCCGATGCCTGGCTGTTTGCCGAGTCTCCCGGTGCGGTTGTGGTGGCCCTGGACTCCTCACGGATTGATGAGTTTCAGCAACTGGCGGCCAGTTACAATGTGCCTGTGACCAGGCTGGGCCAGGCAACGGGCACCCGGCTTGTTGTGGAAGATGTTTTGGATGTCGAACTGAATCAGGCTGCTGAAGCCTGGAACAGCACACTGAAAGAGGTGTTGGCATGAACCGGCTTATCTACGAAGAATGCGGCGTCTTTGGTGCCTGGATGGAAACACCCACTGCAGTGCCCCTGACGCTCTTTGGATTGATTGCCCTGCAGCACAGGGGGCAGGAGAGTGCCGGGTTTGCCTGTGTGCAGGTGGACTCCATTTCCCACAAGCGGGGAATGGGCCTGGTTGACGATGCTTTCCGGGGGTTGGATCTCGATGCCTATGCCTCCCATGGCGCCATCGGGCATGTGCGTTACTCCACTTCCGGCGGCAGCATCAACGCCAACATTCAGCCCCTGGTTTTTTCTGGCCGGTTGGGGCCCATAGCCCTGGCCCACAACGGCAACCTGGTCAATGCTGCGGTGATAAGAAACCAACTGGAACAGCAGGGCTCGATATTTCAGACAACCACCGACAGTGAAGTCATTGCCCACCTGTTGGCCCGCTCGACAACCAGCGACCTGGACGGCGCCTTGGTCTCCGCTTTGGGCCAGGTGCGGGGAGCTTATGCCCTGGTGATGCTTACACCTGAGCGGCTGCTGGCAGTGCGGGACCCCTATGGGGTGCGGCCCTTGGTGCTGGGCAAGGCGGACAGGGGCTGGGTGGTGGCCAGCGAAACCTGTGCCCTGGACACAGTGGGCGCTGTTTTTGAGCGGGAAGTGGAACCAGGAGAAATGATATCAATCAGTGACCAGGGCGTGGAATCCATGCCGCTGTTTCCTGCCCGTCAATCGGCCTTTTGCATTTTTGAGTATATTTACTTCGCCCGTCCCGACAGCGAGTTCGCCGGCCGCAATGTCCACAGGGTGCGCCGGGCCATGGGCCGAAAACTGGCGGAAGAGGCTCCCTGTGACGCGGATATCGTCACCGGGGTGCCCGACTCCAGCCTGTCGGCGGCGGCGGGTTATGCCGAAGCCTCGGGACTGCCCTATGAAACGGGGCTGATTCGCAACCGCTACCTGGGCCGCACCTTTATCCGGCCCAACCCGGAACAACGGGATCAGGGCGTGGCTCTGAAACTCAATCCCATCCGGGGGGTTGTGGAAAACAAGCGGGTGGTGTTGGTGGACGATTCCATTGTCCGGGGCACCACCAGCAAGCGGATAGTAAAGATGTTGCGCAATGCCGGAGCCAAAGAAGTCCATGTGCGCATAGCATCGCCGCCGGTGCGCCATGGATGCGGCCTGGGCATTGACACCCGGGATGAACTGATAGCCCAGCGCATGTCCCCAGAAGAGATAGGGAAACACATTGCCGCCGACAGCATTGCGTTTTTGTCCAGTAAATCAACGGTGGCGGCCACCGGCCTGCCCCGCAAATCAATGTGCATGGGCTGTTTTGATGGCAGCCATCCGGTAAAGGGGGAGGAGTTTTGAGCAAACGCACCTATAGGGACAGCGGTGTGGATGTGGAAGCAGCCGACGCCCTGACTGGTGAGTATAAACAGATGGCCCTGTCAACCTGCCAACAGGGTGTGTTGGGCGGCGTAGGCGGGTTTTCCGGGATGATTGAACTGCCCCAGGGGTTGCAGTCTCCTGTCATTACCGCCTGTACCGACGGGGTGGGCACCAAGCTCAGGTTGCTTATTGACCGCAAACTTCATGAAACTGCCGGCATGGACGCCGCCGCCATGTGCTTGAATGACCTGGTCACTGCCGGCGCCCGTCCTCTGTTTATGCTGGACTACCTGGCCACCGGAGCGCTGGATGGCGCTGCGGCCAAAGGTGTTGTGGCAGGCTTTGCCCGCTACTGTCAACTGGCCGGGGGTGCGCTTTTGGGCGGCGAGACTGCCGAGATGCCGGGGTTTTACCCACCCGGTGATTACGACGTGGCCGGATTTGCCGTGGGCGTAGTGGAAAAGGAAAAAATAATCGATGGACGCAACTGCCAGCCGGGAGATGCGGTGGTGGGAGTGGCATCCAATGGGGTTCACAGCAACGGGTTCTCCCTGGTGCGGGCTCTGTTGGATGACGGCAGCCTGCAGCCCACTGACCGGGGATGGCAACAACTGCTGGGCCCCACTCTGCTCTATGTTCCTTTTGTGAGGGCACTGTTGCAGCAGGCAAATGTGTCGGCCATGGCTCACATCACTGGTGGAGGCTTGATTGGCAACGCAGCCCGCACTGTTGGCGACAAGCTGGATGTTGTGCTCAATTGGGCCAGCTGGGACTACCCGGAGATTTTTGCAGAAATTGAGAAAACAGGGGTGGAGCGCAGGGAGATGCTGTCCACCTTCAACTGCGGGTTGGGTTATATAGTCATTGTGCCCCGGGATGAAAAGGGGAAAGTAATTGATTGTGCCGGCGCCCAGGGGTTTAAGGCCTGGGAAGTTGGTTCGCTGGCGCCGGGCAGCGGAAAGGTTGTTGTCAATGGCCTATAGGGTGGGGGTGTTGGCTTCGGGAAACGGCACCAATCTCCAGGCGCTGATTGACGGGTTTCACGTGCCCGGCCATGGCCGGATAGTGGTGGTGGCTTCCGACAACCCGGACGCCCATGCCCTGGAGCGGGCCCGACAGGCGGGGATCCCCTGCTTGGCGTTGGCGCCTCATGCAGCAGAGAAAAGAGTTGACTACCACAACCGCCTGGCCCAGACCCTGGCGGAATATGCCCCAGAGCTTTTGGTGTTGGCGGGATATATGCGCATACTGCCGGAAGAGTTTTTGGGCAAGTTCCCCTGGGTGATAAATGTGCATCCCTCGCTGTTGCCGGCATTCCCCGGCCTGGATGCTCCTGCCCAGGCCTTGGCCTATGGAGTCAAGGTCACCGGCTGTACTGTCCATGTTGTGGATCAGGGCGTGGACAGCGGCCCGGTGTTGTTGCAGGCACCGCTGGACATCCTGCCCGGCGAAAGCCCGGAGCAGTTGCATCAGCGCCTGAAGCCGCTGGAACACCAGCTGTTGGCAAGGGCTGTCAGGGCTTTTGCCCAGGGGCGGGTTAAAATTGACGGACGGCAAACATCGATAAAGGATGGTGGAAATGAAAGTTAGACGGGCGCTGGTCAGCGTGTATGACAAGCAGGGGTTGACAGACTTTGCAGCGGGGCTTTCCCTCATGGGAGTGGAGCTGGTATCGTCAGGCGGCACCGCCCGGCATTTGGAAGAGGCGGGGCTGAAAGTGACCAAAGTGGAGGATGTGACCGGCAGCGCTGAATTGTTGGATGGGCGGGTCAAAACCCTTCATCCCCGGATTCATGCCGGCATTTTGGCCCGGCGTCACCACCCTGAAGATATAAACAGTCTGGAAACGCTGGGCATAGACATGCTGGACATGGTGGTGGTCAACCTCTATCCCTTTGCTGAAACGGTGGCCAACCCGGAATGTACAACGGAAGATGCCTTGGAAAATATAGATATCGGTGGCCCGGCGATGTTGCGGGCGGCAGCAAAGAATTACCCGGATGTCGTGCCGGTATGCGCTCCCAAGCGCTACCCCCAGGTGCTCCAGTGGTTGCAGGAGCATCAGGATGTGGCTGTTGGCGACCGTCGGGAACTGGCGCTGGAAGCCTTTGCCCACACCGCCGCCTATGACCGGGAAGTTGCCGGATGGCTGTCCGGGGACAAAGAAGAGTTGCCTTCATTGCTGCAAGTCGATTTACAGCGAAAACAAATGTTGCGCTATGGCGAAAACCCCCAACAGCAGGCCGCCCTCTATCTTTTTCCTGACAGCGACACAACGCTGGCTGCCAGTGATTTGTTGCAGGGCAAGGAGTTGTCATACAACAACCTCAACGATGCAGCCGCTGCCTGGGAGTTGGCTTGCGAGTTGGAAGAGCCGGCAGCGGTGGCAGTCAAGCATGCCGTGCCCTGCGGGGTCGGCCTGGCAGATACTGTTGCCGATGCCTTTGTCAAGGCCCGGGAGGCAGATCCGGTATCCATCTTTGGCGGCATAATCGCCTTTAACAGGACAGTGGATGAAGAAACTGCCCTTTTGCTTAACCAGGTGTTTTTGGAAGTTATTGTCGCACCGGGCTACACTGGTGAAGCCCGGCAAGTGCTGGCAGAGAAGAAAAACCTGCGGTTGTTGGCTTGTCAGCCGGGCAGGGGATGCAAGCTCACTGCCCGCACCATCCCCGGCGGCGTGCTGGTCCAGCAGCTCGATGAGGCAAGCACCGGCAACTGGCAGACGGTGACCGAAACCCGCCCGGACGTGGACATGCAGCAGTCTTCCTGGCTGGCCTGGATGGTGGCCAAGCATGCCAAGTCCAATGCCATTGTGGTGGCCCGGGAAGGGATGACTGTCGGGGTGGGCAGCGGCTGCACCAGCCGCATTGAGGCGGCCCGCAGGGCATTGTCAGCCGCCGGAGAACGGGCCCGGGGCGCAGTGCTGGCATCTGATGGGTTTATCCCCTTTCCCGATGTGGTTGAAGCAGCAGCTGCAGCGGGGGTTTCCACAGTAATTCAACCGGGAGGTTCCCGGGGGGATCAGGATGTAATTGCCGAGGCAAACCGGCAGGGTTTGGCCATGGTCTTTACCGGAACCAGGCATTTCAGGCATTAGGAGGTGGCGACAGTGAAGGTGTTGCTTATAGGAGGCGGCGGCAGGGAACATGCCCTGGCGGCCAAAATGCTGGAAAGCCCGATGCTGGAGAAACTTTGGTGGTTGCCGGGCAACGGCGCCCTGGAAGGCAGGGCGGCAAAGGTTTCCGACATTGACCCCTGTGATGGCCCCGGCATCGCTACATTTGCCGTCCACCAGGGTATAAATCTGGTGGTGGTTGGCCCGGAAGCGCCATTGCTGGCCGGTGTGGTTGACTGCCTGGAAGAAAAGGGAATCCACTGCTTTGGCCCCAGCCGGGCGGCTGCCCGTCTGGAAGGCAGCAAGGCTTTTGCCAAGGAAATTATGGTCAAGTGCAATGTGCCCACTGCCCGTTACCAGGTTGCTGAAACTGCAGCAGAAGCTGTTGAGTTGGTGGCCAAGTGGGGCGCGCCGGTGGTCATAAAAGCCGATGGCCTGGCTGCCGGCAAAGGTGTAACGGTGGCGCTGACCGACCAGGAAGCCAGCCGGGCTGCCGCTGGCATCAAAGGCAGGGCAGTGATTGAAGAATACCTGGAGGGGCCGGAGGTCTCCTTCATGGTGCTGGCCCAGGGACGGGCCTTTGTGCCGCTGGTGCCCAGCCGGGACTATAAGCGGGTGGGGGAAGGTGACACCGGGCCCAACACCGGCGGCATGGGGGCGGTGGCAGGGTTCCACCTGCTGAGCCAGGATGTGCAGGAACAAATATGCCAACAGGTTATTGAGCCGGTGCTCAACCAGTTGGCGGATATGGGCACCCCTTTCAAGGGCTTGCTCTACGCCGGTTTGATGCTGACAGCCAAGGGTGTCCAGGTGCTGGAGTTCAATGTGCGGTTTGGCGACCCGGAGACCCAGGCCATCATGCCGCTGTGGGAAGACGATGTGCTGGAGGTTTTTGCGGCGGTGGCCCGGGGCGGTCTGCCCGGTGGCTTGACCTGGTCAGGGCGCAAATCAGTGACGGTGGTTGCCGCTTCCGGTGGCTACCCGGGTAATTACTCCACCGGACATGCCATCGACGGTTTGGAAAAGCTGCCGGCAGCGGTTAAGCTTTACCAGGCGGGAACAAAGATTGAAGGCCAAAAGCTAGTGACTGCCGGCGGCAGGGTGCTGGCGGTATCATCGGTGGCCGACGAAGTGGAAGCAGCCCGGCAGCAGGGCTATGCTGCACTATCAAATATTGATTTCACCGGGATGCATTACCGGAGGGATATCGGAAAATAAGTATGTTTTCTGTTTCCCCGGTGATACATGCATAGAAGACCTGTTCGCAGGCCAAAAACAAGCCTGGGATTAGTTAGTCAAGATTCTGTACCA
>PWLI01000092.1 GCA_003559415.1 Clostridiales bacterium
CCCCGCCGTTGTGCGTAGCCTGGAGCAAGATGGCTACTTCGTGTACTTCAGTTCTGACACTGCGGCCACTGTCGGTAAAATACTGGAAACGTTGACGGCCCAAAAGGACAGCCTGATCGATTTGCGAGTGGAAAGACCTTCCCTGGAAGAGCGATTTTTGGAATTGACACAGGAGGTGGATGTGCCGTGAAAGCGTTTTTCCTTCATCTGCGCCTTGAGCTTATTTCCGGGTTGCGCAACAAGACGCTGCTTTTTATGAGTTATCTGTTTCCCTTGGGCTTTGCTGTGATGATGGGCCTGATAATGTCCGGCATAAACCCCTTGTTTTTGGACACAATGGTGCCGGCGATGGCAATTTTTGCTGCCCTGACCGGTGTTATTCTGGGCATGCCCGAACCACTGGTGTCCGCCCGGGAGGCCGGGATATTCCGCAGTTATCATATTTATGGAGTGCCTGCCAGAAACATTGTCATTGCCCCGGCACTGTCCATGTCTCTGCACTCGTTGATGGCAACGGCAATAATTTTACTGACAGTACCCTTAATGTTTTCTGCCGTCCGTCCGGAAAGTATGCTGTGGTTTTTTGCAATAGCAATGGTCCTCTTATTTAACCTTTCGGGACTGGGTGCCTTGATTAGCGTTGTTTCTGCCAACTCCCGGGCAACCATTCTCTGGTCGCAATTGGTTTTTCTACCGTCCATGATGCTGTCGGGCATGATGTTTCCCTCACAAATGCTGCCGGAAAATATGGCCAGGATCGGGCGGCTGTTGCCTGGGGCTTACGCAATGGAAGCATTTAATGTTTTGAGCATGGGTGGTGTGGGTGACTACAACCCCTGGTTGGCGTTGGCAGTGTTGGTGGCCGGTGGGTTGTTGGCGTTTGCACTTGCCCTTTACCTGTTCAGCTGGGACACTCACTATACCAAGCGGCCCAGTTTGTTGTTGGCGTTGTTGGCGTTGCTGCCCTACGTTATCTGCGCGGCAATGTTACCGTTATCAGAAAGAATTCCTATGGGCTAGTTTTCTGTTATAATAGGGGGTGACATATAATAAGGAGGATCCCCCATGAGTATCCAAGGTTTTTCAATAAAACGTCCTGTGGCGACGCTGACCATAATGGCGATTTTTATAGTTGTCGGGGCTGTTTCCATGACTCAGACCCCGTTGGATCTGCTTCCCGACATTCAGCCGCCGGTGCTGGCGGTTATTACCAGTTTTCCCGGGGCATCACCCCAGGAAGTGTTGTCAATGGTTACCCGGCCTATGGAGAACCAGCTGGCTCTGACTGGTGGCCTGAGCAATATGACTTCAATGTCCCAGGAAGGGGTTTCCATAGTCATCTTGCGTTTTGACTGGGGCAGTGACATGTCCCGCAGCCGGGAAGAGGCGGAATCCTACCTGGACTTTATTCCGCTGCCGGATGGTGCCCGGCAGCCAATGGTGATTGAATTTGACCCCACAATGTTGCCAATACTGGAGCTGGCAGTTACCGGCACTGGCGCCACTGATTGGGCGGACCTGACCGATGTGCTCAAAAACCAGGTCGCCCCACGCCTGGAGTCTGTCCAAGGTGTGGCCAATGTCCAGGTTATGGGCGGCGCTGAGGAAGATGTGTTCGTCCGCCTTTCCCCTTCCCTTATGGAAGAGTACAAAATTTCCTATGACCAGGTTGCCGGACTGCTGGGCACCAGCCTGATGGACACGCCGGCGGGAATTGTTGAGCTGGACGGGCTGCAGATGCGTTTGCGGTTTCTGGCCTACTCCCATGCAGAGCAGCACCTGGATAATATGATTGTCGGTTTTCTGGTGGACCAGGAAGAGCTGGAGAAGCAGCTCAACCGCAGTATAAATGTTGACTTGAATCAGGCGCTTTCTGCGTCTATGCCCGGATATGGCAGCGTAGAAGTGCCGACGATGACGATTTATGCCGGCGACCTGATGGAAGGTTGGGAAACGGACGAAGATGGCGAGTATGCCTATATTCAGGTGGATGAAGCAGAGCTGGAAGAGTACGGGCTGACAGTTACCTGGTTGGTTTCTTCCCTGGAAGATGCCGGGTTTGAAGTGGAGTGGAACCCGGAAGACGAGAGAATTAAGCTGGCCATGGAAGATGTTGACTGGAATGAAGTTATGGAAACGCCGGTGGCCACTGTCCCGGATATAGAGACATGGTACAACGACCTGCGGGCCAGAACCCGGAGGCAGCTGGATATGACCTCCCGGCAACTGGAACAAATGCTGGTGGAGATGGCAATGGCCATGGCTCTTTCTTCCCAGGGCGGCGGCGCTGTGCCAGGGATGGATGATGACTTCCCCCTGCAACCAGTTTACTTGGGGGACATCGCTACAGTGGAAAGGGGAGTGCATCCGGCGTCCTCTATCTCCCGCATTGACAGGCAGGCAAGCATTGGTTTGTCGGTACAAAAAGAGGGAAGCGCCAATACTGTTGCCGTGGTCCGGGAAGTGCGGACAGTGCTGACAGAGCTTGAAGAGGAACTGGGCCTTAACTTCTACCCTGTTTTTGATCAGGCAGAAGAGATTGAATCTGCCCTGAATGACCTTTTCCGCGACCTGATTACCGGTGGGATTTTGGCGATAATTGTGCTGATGATATTTTTGAAAGACATCCGGACTACGCTGTTTATCGGCGTTGCCATTCCGGCTTCAATATTGTTTACCTTCACGCTTTTGTATTTTGCCAATTTGACGGTGAACATCATGACCCTGGGCGGTCTGGCTCTGGCAGCAGGGCTGCTGGTGGACAACGCCATTGTGGTCAGCGAAAACATATACCGTCACCTCCAGGAGGGCAAGTCTCCCGGGGAAGCGGCGTTGCACGGCAGCCGGGAGGTGGCCGGGGCGATTGTTGCTTCCACCATTACCACGGTCAGCGTGTTTTTCCCGGTGGTGTTTATAAGCGGGTTGGCCGGTGAACTGTTCCGCGAGTTTGCCCTTGCTGTCAGCTTTGCATTGCTGGGCTCGCTGGCGATTTCCTTTACTCTGATTCCCCTGATGGCTTCCCGGTTTCTGCGGGTCCGCCCGACGAAGAGTGAAAAAAAAGGCCCGCTGTTCTATTACCGTCAGGTGCTGGACTGGTGCCTGAACCGTGTTTGGGTTCCTGTTGCAGTGGCTTTGGTTGTTGTTGTTTCTGCCGGTATTACCTTTGGATATATGGGCACTGACTTGTTCCCTGTTACCGATGAAGATTCTTTTGTGATTAACTTTAATTTGCCGCCGGGCAGCCCGCTGGCTGATACTGATGCCTATATGGCTAAGCTGGAAGACATCTTAGCTGGCCGGGAAGAGATTGAAACTTTTTCCGCCCGGGCAGGCTCGGCTCAGATGTTTGGCATGTTTGGCCAGGGAGGGGTTTCCAACCAGGGCCGGATAAGGGTTGTGGTTGCACCTGAGCATGCTGGCGACATCTATGAATTAATGAATGAATTGCGCCAGGAAATGGAGAAGATAAATTCTGATGCAGAGCTCTACTTTAACAGGCAGTCTTTGCTGGATACTGCTGGTATGGAGGCTCGCCTGGAGCTGGTAATTGAGGGCGATGACCAGGATATTGTTCAGGAAATTGCCAAACAGGTCAGTGAACGGCTGGAGACGCTGGATTATTTGAGCGATGTTGAATTTACCCTAGAGGCCAACCGCCCGGAAGTCCATGTAAAAATGAACCACCAGAAGGCGTTGCAGCAGGGCGTTAGTGTCTACCAGGTGGCCAACACCCTGAGAAGGGCCATGGAAGGCATGCCGGTGGCCCGGGTAGTGATCAATGGTGAAGTTTTCAACCTGGTGCTGGAGTACGACAAGGCGGAGATTTCCACTCTGGACGATATTCGCAACATCGGCATATACAGCGGTATGGGTGACTACCTCAACCTGGGGGACGTGGCAGAGTTTACCCGTGACTTTGGCCCGGCATCCATTACCCGGGAAAACCGCAAAACGATAGGAGAAGTAAACGCCCAGTATTATGGTGTTGACATGGCAGCAGCCACTAACCGGGCGCTGGAGGCAGTGGATGATATCGAGCTGCCGGCTGGTTACAATATACGTCCCTCTGGCACCTTTTCCATGATGGATGATGTGTTTAGCGAATTGGACTTGGTGTTGATTGTCGCCGCTGCATTGGTATACCTGGTTATGGCTGCCCAGTTTGAATCCTTTGTCAATCCCTTTATTATCATTACCAGCTTGCCCATGGCCTTTGCCGGGTCGGTGTTTGCGCTTCTGATAACCGGCAACACCATCAGCGTTCCGGCAATGATTGGGGCGGTTGTGCTGGCTGGCATACTGGTCAACGACGGCATTATACTGGTGGACCTGATGACTCAGAAATATAAGTTCCAACAGGTCCCGTTGCGCCAGGCAGTACTGGAAGGGGCTTCTGCCCGGGTGCGCCCGGTGCTGATGGTTACAATCACAACGGTGCTTGGGCTTACACCTCTGGCATTGGGACTGGGGCCAGGCAGCCAGTTGCAGGCACCCATGGCCATCGCCATAATTGGCGGTCAGGCAGTGGGCACGCTGCTGTTGTTGATAGTAGTTCCGGTGCTGTTCGGGGTGTTTAACGGACTGAAAAAAGAAAAGGCCACAGTTTAAAAGGAGAAAGAAACCATGAGAGTCAAGATAATTACTGACAGCGGCAGTGACCTGCTCCAAGAAATACTGGAGGGTTACGGCATCGACGTGGTGCCCCTGCTGGTTCTCTTGGACGGCAGGGAGTATGTTGATGGAAGGGACATAGATGCCAAGGATGTCTACAATGCCCTTCGGGAAGGCAAGATGCCCAAGACCAACCAGGCAACTGCTGAGGCCTTCCAACAGATTCTCGAGCCTTATGCCAAATCTGAACAGCCCTGTTTGTATATTGGGTTTTCCTCTGCCATGTCAGGCACCTTTCAGGCAGGCAAGCTGGTAGCCGCCCAACTGACAGAGGCCTATCCATCATGGGAATGCCAAATGATAGACAGCCTCAGCGGCTCACTGGGCCAGGGGCTGCTGGTTCTCAGGGCTGCGCGCATGGCAGAACAAGGCGCATCCCTGGCCGACATTGCCCAAGTGGTCTCTGCCAAGGCTGGCCATATGGAGCACATTTTTACTGTGGATGACTTGAATCACCTCCACCGGGGCGGCCGCCTGAGCAAGGCAGGTGCCGTGGTGGGCAGCATGTTGAGAATCAAACCTGTTTTACACATCAGGGATGGGATAATAGAGCCGATTGAAAAAAAGCGCGGCAAAAACAAGGCGATAAAGCGGTTGGTTGAAATTATGGAGCAGCGTTGTTCAGGTGAAGACCAGGTTGTGGCCATCAGCCATGCCGATGATCCAGAAGCTGCCGAGACTTTACGCCAGTTGGTGGAGCAGCAACTGGGATTCAAGGAATTTGTGATCAACATTGTGGGCAGCGTGCTGGGCTGCCACATAGGCCTTGGCGGGGTTGCTGTGTTTTTTGAAAGCAACACGCCCCAGGGCCAGGCATAAAAACAGGACACCGATGGTGTCCTGTTTTACTGTTCCGGTGGAGAGAACCTCTCCCGCAGCCCAGGGTTTTCTTGCAAGTTAATCAGCAGGCGGTTGGCTTCCAGCGCCCAGACAATGCCAATCACTGTGGGGCCAAAAAGTTTTATGTAGTAGATCATTGCAGCTGTTTCCTCACCCAGGGTTTGGGTATGATCCAAACCTGCCAGCAACAGGGCAAAGGCGATAAAGGCAAGCCAAGAGAAGTTAAATGTGGATGGTTTGCGGCGGAAGAGAAGAAGTTTGGCAAGCAACAACATGCCCGCCAGCACCACGCTGCCCCAAAAATTAAACCAGGGCAGGAATGCGTCCAGAGACATAAGTACTACCAAGCCCACAACAACAAGGGAAGAAAGCAACCGTTCATAGATGTTGTCGGCAAAGTCTTCGTATTCCACGAACAGGTCTTCCAGCTTTTCCTGAAACTTATAATTTTGCACGCCGTAGAGCAGAAAAAAGCTAAACAGCATCGGGTTGAAGCCTATAGCTACAAAACGGTCATCAGCCATGGTCAGCAACAGTCCGGTCAAAAGGTGGACAATCCAAATGCCGGACCAAACCAAGGTTGAAGAGTATTTAGACATCGAGTGCCCTCCTTGTGTCGAAGAAACATAAAATAGTATAGAAAAGATCTGTCTCTCTTAGCATTATACCTTTCCTGCTTGTGCTGTGCAAAGCAGGGGAAAACATAAACTGCGGTGAAAATTACAGGGAGAGGTGATGAAATGAAAAAACAAGCAAGGTTGGCCCTGGTTGCGCATGACAAATGCAAAGAAGACATGGTGTCCTGGTGCCGGGCAAACAAAGAGTTTCTTGGGCAGTGTGAGCTTTGGGCCACCGGCAATA
>PWLI01000072.1 GCA_003559415.1 Clostridiales bacterium
ATACACTTTACAGTCATCGGAAAAGGTGATGACATGGAACAGGTCACCCGCAACAACCTGCTATACGATTACTACAGCACGTTGCTCACCCCCCGGCAACGGCAATTTTTTGAGCTTCACTTCCAATATGACCTGTCGCTGGGAGAAATTGGCGAAAATGCCGGTGTCAGCCGCCAGGCAGTGCACGATTTGCTGCGGCGCACACTGAATCAGCTGGAGCATTACGAGCAACATCTGGGTTTGGCTGCCAGGGACCAGCAGCGAAGTGTGTTGCTGGAACAGCTGGAACAAGGGATCGCGAAGGATGAAGAGAAATCTTCACTGCTGCCGCTGGTTCACAAGCTGAAAGAAGTGTAAATACAGACTGCAAACGGGGAGTGCCGGACTATGTTGGCAAACCTTTCGGAAAAACTGCAAAAAGCGCTGGGTCTGTTCCGCAACCGCGGCCGTCTTTCTGAAGCAGATGTTAAAAAGGGGCTGCGGGAAGTCAAGCTTGCCTTGCTGGAAGCGGATGTCAACTACCTGGTTGTCAAAGACTTCATCTCCCGGCTGGAACAGCGTTGTGTGGGCAGTGATGTGCTCACCTCTCTGACACCGGGCCAACAGGTAATTAAGATAGTCCGGGATGAGTTGACTGACCTGTTGGGCGGCCAGTGGCAGTCGCTGTCCATTGCTGAACGGGGATTGTCTGTATATATGATGGTCGGGCTTCAGGGCTCGGGCAAGACGACAACCACTGTCAAGCTGGCGGGCTACCTGGCTGGCCAGGGCAAAAAGCCGCTGGTTTCCAGTTTGGACTACCAACGCCCCGGTGCCCGGGAACAATTGGCGCAGTTTGCCCAGGGTGCAGGGATTGACTGCCACAACCCCGAGGGTGAAGATGTGATCGCCGGAGCCAAACAGGTCACAGCAGCTGCCCGGGCCGGGTATGACTGTCTGGTCTTGGACACTGCCGGGCGTCTGCATGTGGATGATGAGCTGATGGATGAATTGGATCAGGTCCGGCAAGCGGTGCATCCCACCGAAGCCATCTTGGTGCTGGATTCCATGACTGGACAGGACGCGGTGAATGTGGCCGAGGTTTTCGCCAAACGGAGCCTGGTTGACAGCATTATCCTCACCAAATTGGACAGCGACACCCGGGGTGGAGCTGCCCTTTCAGTCCGCAGCATCACCGGTTGCCCGGTAAAATTCATCGGTACGGGGGAAAAACAGGACAAACTGGAAAAGTTTCACCCCGACCGGATGGCTTCCCAGATTTTGGGGTTTGGCGATGTGTTGACGCTGGTGGAAAAGGCGGAAGCATCCTTTGACAGGGGGCAGGCCCGGGAGCTGGAGCAAAAGCTGCGGCGTCAGCAATTCACACTGGAAGATTTTCGCCAGCAGCTGCGCCAGTTTGACAAGCTGGGCTCCATGGAGCAGGTTCTTTCCATGCTCCCCGGCGGCGCCAAACTGGACGGTCTGGACTTTGACCAACGAGAGCTGGCCCGCTACGATGCGATAATCTCTTCCATGACTCCCGGGGAACGCACCAATCCCCAGATAATAAATGGCAGCCGGCGAAAAAGAATTGCCGCCGGCAGCGGAACCAGCCTGCAACAGGTGAACAAATTGCTTAAACAGTTTTCTGCCATGCAGAAGATGCTGCGGCAGCTGGACGGCAAGGCGCTAAAAAAGGGAAAAACACCATTTCCTTTTAAAATATAATACTGAATAACAGGAGGTGACAGAATATGGCAGTGAGAATCCGACTGCGGAGAATGGGTGCTAAAAAAAGACCCTTTTACCGGATTGTGGTGGCAGATTCCCGCACACCCCGTGACGGCCGGTTCATAGATGAACTTGGTTACTACAATCCCCTTGTTGAACCCGCCGATGTGAAGGTTGATGCTGACAAAGCGAAAAAATGGCTGGAAAATGGCGCTCAACCCTCGGATACAGTACGGTATCTGTTGAAATCCCAGGGAATACTATAGGTCCCATCAAGCTGCTGGGAGGCATGGCAATGGATAATTTGTTGGAATTCCTGGCCAGATCGTTAGTCGACAATCCCGATGAGGTCAAAGTGCAAAAGAAAATAACTGCCCGGGCCATAGTGCTGGAGTTGCGGGTAGCCCCGGAAGACATGGGCAAGGTAATCGGCAAGAAGGGGCGGATTGCCCAGGCGCTGCGTCTGTTGGTAAGTGCTTCCGCCGGCCGCACGGGAAAACGGGTCAACGTGGACATACTGTAAATGTTGGTTATAGGCCAAATTACCGGCGCACACGGTGTCAGGGGCGAAGTTAAGGTTTTTCCTCTTACCGATTACCCTGAGCGCTTTCTGGACATGAAGACTGTGACTATACGCCAGGGTTCAGACGTACAGCAACTGAGTGTGGAAAAAGTATGGAAACAGAATAAACACGTCATTTTTTTGCTGGAGGGGATTGCGACCCGCAACCAGGCGGAGATGTTGAGAGGTTGGCAGCTGGTGGTTGATTACGACGAAGCCTTTCCTCTGCCGCCGGGACACTATTATGACTTCCAACTGACCGGCATGCGTGTGTACAACGCCCAGGATGGATCGTTGTTGGGAGAATTGGCAGAAGTATTGCATCTTCCCGCCAACGCTGTGTACCGGGTTGTTTCACCCCAGGGGCGGGAGATTCTTGTTCCCGCTTTGGCAAAGGTTGTGGAGAAGGTGGACACCGATCACGGGTGCATGCATGTTCGCCCCCTGGAGGGAATGCTGGATGAAGATTGATGTTGTTAGCATTTTCCCCGAGATAATCCGCTGTCTCAGCGAGTTCAGCATTGTCAAGCGGGCCCGGGACAAAGGCCTTGTGGACATCAATGCCCTGGATTTGCGTGAGTTCACCGATGACCGGCACCGCACTGTGGATGACGCTCCCTATGGCGGTGGCGCCGGAATGGTAATGAAACCTGAGCCCTTTTTCCTGGCTGTGGACCACCTTTTGCAGCAGGGGCCAGCTGATGAAATCATTGTTCTTTCACCTGCGGGCAAGAGTTTCGACCAAAAGGCAGCAGAAAAACTGGCATGCTGCCAAAGGCTGATCTTTCTCTGCGGACACTACGAGGGCATTGACCAAAGGGTGGCAGACCACCTGGCAACGATGGAATTGTCCATCGGCGATTATGTGCTGACCGGCGGCGAATTGGCGGCGATGGTTGTTGTTGATTCGGTGACCAGACTGCTGCCCGGCGCTGTAGGCAATCAGCAATCGCTGGCCCAGGAGTCGTTTTGCCAGGGCTTGCTGGAGTACCCCCAATACACCAGGCCGCCGGTTTTTCGCGGCCATGAGGTTCCCCAGGTGTTGTTGTCGGGAAACCATCAGGAAATTGCCAACTGGCGACGCCGGATGGCCGAGGAAAGGACCAAGAGAAGGCGGCCGGACCTGGTGGAGGATGAATTGTAAGCAACAGATTTGCTGTGCTATAATACTTGCGGCTGTATCGGCCGTGTAAGGAGGATAGACATGAAAAACGAAATAATGGATCAACTGGAAAAGAGCCAAATGAAAAAAGATATCCCCGATTTCAGGCCAGGCGATACCGTTCGCGCTCACGTGCGTGTTGTTGAAGGCTCCCGGGAGCGGATTCAGGTGTTCGAAGGTGTTGTCATCAAAAGACGGGGTTCAGGCATGAACGAATCTTTTACCCTGCGCCGTGTTTCCTATGGTGTCGGGGTGGAAAGAACCTTCCCTCTGCATGCACCCAAGGTAGAAAAGATAGAAGTGGTGCGCCGGGGACGGGTGCGCCGGGCCAAATTGTATTATCTCCGTCAACGCCGGGGAAGGGCTGCCCGCATCCGCGAGCTGCGCCCGTAAATTGCAGGGGACGCTGTCCCCTGTTTTATTTGGGGTGGTAATATGACCATTCATTGGTATCCCGGCCACATGGCCAAAACCAAACGGGAATTGGAACAGGGGCTGAAGGCCGTGGACGGCGTATTGTGCCTGCTGGACTGCCGTTTGCCACACAGCAGCTACAACCCGGAACTGGCCAAGCTTTCCCAGCGCAAGCCCATGGTTTTTGTGTTGGCCAAGGCTGATTTGGCTGACCCGGCAATTACACCCCTGTGGCAGGACAAGCTTTCGGCCCTTTCCATTTCCCTGTTGGACAACCGGGAGCGAAAAAAACTGCTGGCCCATTTGCGGCAGCGGCTGTCCCAGGAGGCGCGGAGGCGGTACAATCGTCCCTGGCGCCTGATGGTCGTTGGCATTCCCAATGTGGGCAAATCCACCCTGATTAACTTGCTGGCGGGTCGGCGTTCTGCCCAGGTGGGCAACAGGCCGGGCATCACCCGTACTCAGCAGTGGGTAAACGCCGGCAAAGACATCCAGTTGCTGGACACTCCGGGAATTCTCTGGCCACGCTTGTCGGACCGCGAGGTGGCGCTGCGTCTGGCCGCTGCAGGGTGTATAAAGGACGATGTGTTGCCGCTGGAAGACGTGGCAACCTGGCTGCTGGAGTTTCTTGCCCACTGGTATCCTGACTGCCTGGGTGAACGTTACAACAGCCCTGCGGCCAGCCTGCAAGACGTGGGCAGGAGGATGGGTTTGATGCTGCCCGGCGACCAGGTCAACACAGGCAAGGCGGCAGAGGTGCTGCTGAAAGACTTTCGCAGCGGCAAACTGGGACGCATCACCCTGGACAGACAGGAAGTGGAATCATGATATGGAGCACGGAACAAACACTGTTTGACCGGGGATGCAAGCTGGTGGCTGGCAGTGATGAAGTGGGGAGGGGGCCCTTGGCCGGCCCCGTGGTGGCTGCCGTGGTGGTCTTTGACCGCTGTGGCCCGGCGGATGTGGCAGATTCCAAGACGCTGTCCGCCGCCCGGAGGATGGCGCTGCAAAAACAGATTCTCACCCTTTCGGTTTCCGTGGGCATTGCTGCTGTGGACAACAACGAGATTGATGCCATCAATATTCTTGAGGCATCCCGCCTGGCAATGGTCAGGGCATGGGACAAGCTGGCGGTGAAAGCAGACTACCTGTTGCTGGATGGTGCAAGTGTGCCGGATCTGGAAAAAAGAGTCCCCTGCCGGGCAATGCCCGGAGGTGATGGCCGCTGGGGTTCGGTGGCTTCAGCGTCCATTGTGGGCAAGGTATACCGGGACCGGCTGATGGAGCACTATGACAGGGTCTATCCGGGCTACGGCTTTGCCCGTCACAAAGGATATCCAACACGACAACACCTGGAAGCGCTGGCCAGCCTGGGTCCCTGTCCCATCCACCGCAGAAGCTTTCGGGGAGTAACCCGATGACAAATAATGTCTGGGGTATGGGTGAGGACATGGCAGTCCAGGCTCTGCGTGAAGCCGGTTATTCCATACGGGATCGCAACTTTCACTGCCGCTGGGGAGAGCTGGACATCGTGGCCTGCCGGGGGCGGGAAATGGTATTTGTGGAGGTAAAAACCCGGACATCGTCAGAGTTTGGCCAGCCCCATGAGTCGGTTACCAGTGCCAAGCGGGAGAGAATTAAAAAGGCTGCGCGATTTTATGTGGCACAACAGAAGGAGGAAGATTTTACATACAGGTTTGATGTAATATGCGTCAGTTTTGACCGGGGCCGTTGGCACTGGCAATGGTATAAAGACGCCTTTATCTAGCACTGCTTTTCTCTAATAACGGTTATTAATGCGCCCCAGTGGCGCCAACCTTGCGGCTCTTTGCTGCTGTATTGGAGGAGTTGGCAGTGCTTTCGATTGTAAAAAGTGCAACTTTAGCGGGTTTTGAAGGACTTTTGATCCGGGTGGAAGTAAATGTTGCAGGAGGGTTTCCGGGTTTTGAGATAGTCGGGCTGGCGGATACTGCTGTCCGGGAGTCCCGGGAAAGGGTAAAGGCCGCCATGGCCAACAACGGGTTCCGCATACCCCGGGGCAGGATAACCGTCAACCTGGCGCCTGCCGCCGTCCGAAAGCATGGACCGGGCCTTGATTTGCCCATTGCCCTGGGTATTCTGCTGGCCAGCCAACAATTGCCGCCCAGCAAGTTGTTGCAACAGGCCCTGATTTGTGGAGAACTGTCACTGGAGGGCAACATCCGTCCGGTGCGCGGCACGCTGGCCATGGCGTTGCAGGCGGTAAAAACTGGATCCAGGGTCATGGTTGTGCCCCAGGGCAATGTAAACGAGGCCTCTGTCGTGCCGGGAATTGAGGTGCTGGGAGCGGATTCGCTGGAGTGTATTGTCAACCATTGCAAAAAGGGAGCGACGTTGCAGAAACAGACTGCCCCGGTCAGCAACCGACAGCCACAGCCCTGGCCACATGATATGGCTGCCATAAAGGGCCAGGAAGGGGCCAGAAGGGCGCTGGAAGTGGCCGCCGCC
>PWLI01000125.1 GCA_003559415.1 Clostridiales bacterium
CCGCCACTGGCTCGCCGTTCAAAATCTTCCCGCAGGCTGTCGCACCAGCCAACAAGCCGGGGCCGCAGTTCCATTAACCAGTCCGGATCCTCTCTGGGGTCGCTGTCCTCCAGGGAATTTTGTATGACGTAGAAGTGCATCAACTTTTCATAGCGGGAGAAAATGTCCCGGTGCTGCCAAAGGGTCGGCAGGGGACGTTGCCGGGCGTAGCCCTTCAGAAAAAGATCCAAACACCGCTGCCCGTCCTGCCGCTCCTCCAAGACATCGGCCAACGCCCTGAGAATATCAAGGGCGTAAAAATTGTAGTGGCAATCATCAAAATCAATTACATAGAACTTTTGCTGCTGTTGGTTCCAAAAAATATTGTCATCCTGAAAATCATAATGAATAAGACCAAACTCTTCCGGCGTTGCAGGCAGTTGGCCCATCTGCCGGGCAACCTCTTCTGCTTCCTCAGCAGCAGACTGTTGCTGCCAATGGTTAAACTTCTCAATGAACAGGCCCAGGTAATCACTGTAATCAACATGGCGCCTGACCTCAGGGTTATAGTGCTGCGAAAGGTTGTGCAACTGGGCCAACGTTTGCCCCCACACCTGAAAATGCTCATCGGTCTTCTCTTCCGGTGTCAAATACTTGCCGGGCGCATCTTCAAACACCATTCCGTGGTAGATTAAGTCATGATCCCGATGCTTTTCGATATAGTTTCCATTAATGGACTCCAACGGCCAAACCCCGGGGAATCCATGTTTTTTCAAGTAAAGCAATAGATCCAGCTCACCCTCCAGCCGATCCATGCTTCGTTCCTCCCGTCGGGCAAAACGCAGAAACCGAACCTCACCGTTGGCCAAAAACCTGTAAATATAGTTGCTGCTGGCCCGCCAGAAACTGGCGCTGCCCTTGTCATGGGCCCAATTGCCTAAAAGCCCCTGGGTTGCATTGTCAGTGTTGTTAATCATGTACTTCAGCTTCATCATTATTGCCCACCCCCTGTAAAAACCAAATCAACCAGGCAAAACAAATCATAAACATGGCCCGTTGCCAAATGCCAGCCCACTGAGGCAGCGATAGTAAGTATACCGGCACCAGCAACTGTTTATTATGCAAACCATCACCCTGCCTTCAATCCTCTTTGGTGAAAATTTGGTTTAAGAAATCAAATCCCGACTGAACATCAGCAGCCACATGGTAAAGCTCCCGGCATTCCTCCTGGGCAAAGGATTGGCGCATGCCAACCTCAAACTGGGTCAGCAACGAGTCGTAATAGCCATTGATGTTCATTACCACTATCGGGCGCCGGTGGACACCAAGCTGTTTCAGCGTAATTGTTTCCAACAGCTCCTCCATTGTGCCAAACCCTCCCGGCAGCGCCACAAAGGCGTGGGACCTGACATCAAACACTGCTTTTCTTTCTCTCAAGCCAACAGTGACAATCAATTCATCACAGTCTGGATAGGCCACTCCCGGACCGTTGAGCCCCTGGGGTATTACTCCTACCACTTTGCCCCCGTGGGCGTGCACCGCCCTGGCACAGACACCCATCAAGCCACCGTTGCCAGCGCCAAAAAGAAGCGTGTCCCCTTCCCGCCCTATATACATGCCAGTTTCCCTGGCAGCATCACGATAAACCTTGTCAACGTTGCAGCTGGCAGCAGCAAACACACATATATTTCTGTTCATGCACACACCTCCATGCTACTTACTGCTCTGTTCCTTCATGCTGGTAGGGCCGGGCATCAAGGGGAGCCTTGCCATGCTTTTTGTTTATGCGACGAAAATTTCTGTTCAACACATAGGCGTAGGCGCCATGGGGAACGGCCGGACGGGCGGCATAATCCGCCGCTTTGACCGGAATCGGCTGCCCCTGGGCCATTGCCTGGGCCGCCATCTCCATACCTTTGTTTAAAGAACGGCTGACCCCTTTGCCTAAAGAAATGCCACCCATGCCCACAGTCAGACCGCCCAGCCACATGCAACCGGATTGCCGCGCGAACTGCTGGCATACTGCAAGGGCAGCATCATTGTGATACCTCTCGGGATAGCCACAGTTAAGCAGTGCCGCCAGGTTTTTGCCGGCAAATCGGTCGGCAAACTTCTCCAAAAAAGCCGTCGCCGGTGCTGGCAAAGTGTCCACATAGATGGGCGCCGAAAGAATTATCAGTTCAGCATCAGCAAGGGCCGCAGCAACTTGCTGCCAGGAATCCTTATGCTGCTCTACAAGATTTAAGCTCAGCACTTCCACATCCTGAGCTTTCAGATGTCTGGCCAGGGCAGAACCCAGAAAGGCAGACCGGCCCCGCAATCGGGGGCTTCCCACCAACAGTAACGCTTTCATCGTCCCACCCCCACTTCCACCATTATCGCCGTCAGCTGACGGTTTATTTGCTCTTCGTCTTTGCCGGACGACACCGCCGAAGCAAAGGAAGGCGGCATCAGGTTCAGCTTGTTCCGGTATGCCAAGTCAAGAAATATCTCCTTTTGCCGGGCATCTTCTTCCTGCTGCCAGCCCAACACCACTAGAGAGGGGTACCGTGAATAACGTCGAACGTGGCGGGTGTCCCCGCCCCTGCGGACAAGCAGCCCAGACATGTTGGGTATAAGCCTGTCCATGGCTCTTTTCAGCTCTGCAGAGTAGCCGCCAAATACAAGCGGCGACAGAAGCACCACCAGGTCGCTGTTGATGTATTTCCTTGCCACCTCATTGCCCGTTCCCCCGATTACACACTCTCCAGGGGTAATCAGCCAGCATTGAAAACAACCTCTGCACCAGGGTATGTCCTCCTGGGCCAACTTAATGTGCTCCACTTGGTGTGCTGACAAAACTGTTGCCAGCGGCCGGTGGACAGGTGATTGTCCGGTGAAACCATCCAAAACCAGCACCTTCATCTCATGGCCTCCTTGCCAGTGTACTGCTATCAAAGACGGTTGACAATCTTTACCGCTTTCAACGGCTGTTTGTGTTCCAGAAAATGCTCCAGCTGGTTGAACATATCCTGGTAATAAGCGTTGTTGTCTTCCCGGGCATGGGCTGCCGCATGGGGAGACATGACCACGTTGGGACACTCCCAAAATGGATACCGGGACCCGCGCACAGGGTGCTCATAGGGTGGCCGGGGGTATTGGTACCAAACATCCAAACCAGCCCCCGCCAACACGC
Source organism: Clostridiales bacterium (assembly GCA_003559415.1). Taxonomy (GTDB): domain Bacteria; phylum Bacillota; class Proteinivoracia; order UBA4975; family PWLI01; genus PWLI01. The sequence continues at coordinate 3,155 of PWLI01000125.1, forward strand.
CTTCTTTTAAAGCGTTGTACAAAGCTTCTTCTTCAACCACTTCTCCCCTGGCTATATTGACCAAGTAATTGTCTTGCATCTTGGAAAGCACCCGGCCATCGATTGAACCAGCTGTTTTTGATGTCAGCGGCACACAGACAAAAAGGACGTCCGCTGTGGCTGCCAGTTCCGCCAAGCCGCTGGCATAAGCGTCGGCCAAGCCTTTACCCCTGTCTCGCTCCAGCGCCAGTATCTGACAGTCAAAGGCGCGCAACAGCGGGATGAGCTGTTCGCCGATGCTGCCCAGGCCATATATGGCGCACTTCTTGCCAAACAAAGTGCTCCAGTATTCCTTGCCCCATTTTTGCCTGGTCAGCCATACGCCCCGGTCTTTCATCAGGTTGTGCATCTCCACCACCCGGCCCATCACCGCCAGTGCCAGGGCAAAAGCCCGTTCAGCAATAAACCGGGCCTTGGCGTGACTGTTGCAAAGCGCTATCCCACGGTTTTCCAATTGTTCCAGGGGAAAGCGGTTGACTCCAGTGAAGGGCACAAACACAACCTGCAAATTATCGGCCCCGGCCAATTCTTCTTCACTTAGGCCGCCAGCAACTAAAACCTGGGCAGTTGGCAGTTCCTTCCTCCTGGCCTCCTGATCTTTGGCCAAGACAAAAGCAACACCGGGGAAGCGTTGCTCCAACTCCGCAATCCGTTGCCGGAAGTAAGGGCTCGTGTTTCCCATTGCAAATAGCACTTTCACTGCTCACACCTCAACTGGTTTCCATCATGTAGAGAAAGAATTTCACACAATCCCCGATCTTTTCCAGCGGTATGCGCTCATCGTTGCCATGTATTGTCTTTCTTTCTTCTGTGGAAAGCTCCATGGCAGAAAAACGCAGCACGTTTTCAGAAATACGAGTGAAGTGACGGGAGTCACTGGCAGCAATCATCAGATACGGTGAAACCACTGATTCCGGCCATATTTGTTTTATCCCTTTGCTCACGCGCTGCCAGGGCTCAGTGCCGGTGGAGGAAAAGGGGTTGACTTCAATAACCGCCACCTTCTCCACCCTGACTTCGGGATCATTTATCCTTTTCTCAATTTGCGCCAACACCGAATCACTGGTGCTTCCCTCATTGATCCGCACATCGGCCTCAACCGTTGCAACGGGGGGGAATACGTTTACCGCTTGGCTGGCCTGCATCTTGGTGAATGCAACGGTGGTGCGCATCAGCGCATTGATTTCCCCGCCGGTCTTGCGGGTGAACAAGTCCAATAGTGGTGCCAGCAAGCTCAGGTTGGCATAGAGCAGGCGGGGAGCAAAGCTGGCGTGGCGGCCCAGCGTCTCCAGCATCTGCCGGGCCGGTGCTGCCAACCTGTAGGGCAGCGGTCTTGCCTCTATCCGGCAAACAGCCCGAGCCAACCGGCCAACCGGGGTAAGGCGTGGCGGAGAAGAGGCATGGCCACCCTTGCCGGTCACAGACAAACGCAGGTGCATCTTGCCCTTTTCCCCTGTGCCCACCAGGGCACACTTGCCGCTGACACCCGGCAGCACGCCTTCCACCACAGCGCCTCCTTCATCTAAAACCATATGGGGGCGCACGCCATTGCTTTCCAGGTGGTCAACAATGGCGCTGGCACTGGCGCCGCTGGTTTCCTCGTCGCCGGCAAAGGAAAGATAAATATCATTGGCCGGCACAAAGCCCCGGTCAATCAGCTGCTCCGCAGCCTCCATAATCCCACACAGCGTAACCTTGGTGTCCAGCGTCCCCCTGCCCCAAAGAAAACCATCCTGGATGACACCCTCAAAGGGTGGATGTTGCCAGGCAGAACAATCGGCAGGAACCACATCATAATGGGACATAAACACCGTGGGGTTTTCAGCGTTGCGGCCGGGCCAGTGGTAGAGCAGCCCCCGCCTGCCCAGCCTTTTTACGTGACAGTGCCGGTGTACAAGGGGGTATTCCCGGACAAGCAGTTGCCGAAAACGCTCAAACTCGCCGTCATCCTCCAGGCCTGTGTCATCGTGGGAAACGGTCCGGCACTGAATCATCTTCTGCAGATTAGCTGCTGCCCTTTTGCCATCCACTTTACCCTGCCATCTTCCGGCAACAGGCTGCTTGAGCGGCTTGAACATCAGTGCCCGGACAGTCAGCAACAACAAAAACAAAAGCAACAACACCACTAATCCCAAGAAAGCATATAACACCGTTCCACCTCCTTTGCTAATCTGCCAGCAACCCTTTTTTGTACATGATCCTGGCGGCGCCAAGGGCTATCAGCGCTCCCACCGGCACCAGCACACTGACTGCGCTGGAAAGGGCGGGGACGGCGATGAACAGCGTCAGCATAAATACCAGTGGCGGCAGGGCTATCTTCCAGCTCTTGGCAATAAACACCACCGCCAAAGCCCCAAAGAGAGCAGGCAATATGTTGGCAAAGGCGGGAGCCAGCAGTTCACTTTCCAACACCGGCCGCAGCTGGGACAACAGGACAATGCCCAGCAGTATTATCAGAGTGGTCAGTATTGACGATACGGCAATGGCAATAGTGGAAACAACTTCACCTTCCTCTGTCCCGGGCTTAACCCCTGCACCCTCCATGGCGTTGACTGCGCAGGGCACCTTGAGATTGGTCAGGTTGCCGGTGACAAAGCCCAGGTAGGACCCGCCCGAGCCCAGCATGGGAGCAAAAGTAAAGGCCTCAATGGCACCAACCGTCCAAAAAATGGGAGCCACCCCCAACAAGCCGGCCAGCAACGGGCCCAGAGCCGGCCAGGCATCATAGTAAATGCTTACGGCCAAGGGGAAAAGAACAAACATCACGATGGCCACGCCGCACCAGGTGCGGCCCCAACGGTGTATCTTTTGGTTGTAGTTTGTGTTTTTCATCTCTTCCTCCTAACCCAGCAACCTGGTCAATGGTATCGACATGGCCATGGCTCCCAGCATGCTGATGGGCAGGGCATAGTCCTGAAGCCACTTGAGTTTAAACACTTTGATAAGCACACCGCAAACAATCATAAGAGCCGCCGACACCAACATGATAAACACCGGTATCCATCCCTCAATCCCAATTCGGATGTCGGCAAAGATCATGCCCAAAAAGGCCGAAACCATACCCAGAAAAATCGCAGTGATAAATATTTCGCCCCACTTGGTGTCCCGTTTCTTCAGGGCAATGATTCCCCCCTGGATTTTCTCAAGAAACAAGGTAATGATTAAAATTCCGGACAGTATGCCCAGGGTCATTACCCAGGCTATGGTGCTATAGACCCGTGGGTCAGTCACCCCTTCGGAAATCGAAGTGCCCAGGCTGGCTGCCGCAGAAGTGGCAGCTGGCAACTCATAGGTAAGGGCCCCCAGCACACTGAGCCGCAACCATGGCAGCGGCAAACCCAAAAACTGGGACAGGGTAATTACCCCCAGGATAATGGCGATGGCCGGGGCGATGGTGAAGACCGCACTGCTTGTCACCACCCGCCGCAACACCGGCACCTCCAAGCCCAGTTCCCGGGCCCGGCGCCAGGCTTTACTCAAAAAGAAAAACGACTGGGTCAGCACAAAAGCAACAATAATCCCCGCCAGCACAAACAAAAAGCCCGCATTGACATCGAAAGCCACGTGTTTTCCCCTTTCTACTGATGTATTTGGATTGAAGTGCCCGGCACCCCTCTCCAACGGGAGGCCAGGCCGGCAGAAACGTGAACACGCCCCTGGGTGTCAACTGCCAAAAAATCGATGTCCGGCAACGAACGGCAAAGCAGCAGTCCCTTGTGCATGCCCAGCACAATTACCGCCGTGGCCAGGGCGTCTCCGTCCACAGACCGGGGTGTTACTATCGTTATGCCAGCCACATCGGAGTCCGCCGGCTGGCCCGTGCCAGGATCCAATATATGCCCCGGCTGCCGGTACTGTCCGGAAGTGACAACGGAACACGATGCGACTTCAACATAGCCGACTAACTCATCTTCACAGGAAAACGGGTTGGTTATCCCCACTTTCCAGTCAGATCCATCAGGCCTGGTGTTGAAGGACAGCACATGGCCGCCCATGTTCAAAAGGCAGTAACGGATGCCGTGGTTTTCATAAATTTTCCTGGCCATATCAGCGGCAAACCCCTTGGCTATTCCCCCCAGGTTTATGCCCTGGCCTGGCCGGGACAAAGATACCTGGCAGTCGCCTATGCACAAGTCCCGGAAATCCACCAGGCTCCGGGCCTGGATCAAATCCTGTTGCCCCGGGGTCTGGCCCTGAGATAAAAAGCCCTGCCAAGTTCTAATCAGGGGCTCGATGGTAACATCGAAGGCGCCGTTGGTGCACTCTCCCAGTTGCCGGGCCCGGCTCAGCACCTCCGTTGTATCCTTATCCACACAAACTGGCGGCCCGCCTGCTGTGATATTGATTCCATCAACAACATTGCCGGAAATGGCCGGGCTCCACATGTAATTCAGGCGCAGCAATTGTTCATTAACCTGCCGGGCAGCCGCCTCAGCGTTTATACCGTATACCCGCTGGCTTATGTTGGTGCCCAGTGCATTTATGCTGCATGTGTACGGAACTGTCCGCATTTTCCGCGCCACAACCCCAGTCAGTCTTCCGTGCCGGTCAGGGCATTTTCCACTGCCTTCTGGAAGGCTTTTGTACTCACCGTGGCACCGGACACCGCATCAATCTGCACCGATTGATTGGCAATTATTGCTTCTGTGGCTCCGGCAGAAACGCGCCGGGAGTGCTCATCATCAGTCTTGCTGATGGTTACGATTTCGACAATTTTGTGATTCTCAACAGTGACCTCGACTTCATAGGTCCATCTCACTTTGTGAAACCTGCCGGTGTATACCCCATCTTCCAGCTTGGAAAGATCTACCTCATTGATAATCATTTCCTTCATTGATTTCAACCCAATGGAAGCAGCGAAAAACCCCAACACCGCCAAACCAAACAACACCCCCAACACAATCCACACAATCCGCAACACCGGCACCTCCCATATTTTCTAGGCAATTGTTGTATATTTCCCTGTTGTCAACAGTTATTCCTGCTTTGCTGGAAACAACAAAAAAGCGCCCAAACGGCGCTTCGCATCTCAAAATCCCCTTTGTTGGCCCTGCCATGGCGGGCTGGCATTTTCCTCAAACTCATCCACTCCCGGCCCACCCAAACGGCGCAACCGCCATTGCCCGTAGATATAACTGGCAATCAGCACCAGCACCACCACCGGCCAGCCCGACAGGGCGTTGGCCAGGGCAAAGACCAGAGGGTCTCCATCCAAGTACAGCAATACCTGGGCGACCAGTCTCAGCAGAAAGAACACAACCCAAAACCAGGTTACAGCAATATAGGCAGGCATCACATCGGGGCGCCAGTACCATTCCAGCGGCCACCGCCGGGTCAAATGGCTTGCCAGCGCCGCCAACGGCTTTTTAACTACAATCGTTCCCAGGGAAAAGGTCAGCCACAGCGCTGTCCCGGCAGTAACAGGCAGAAAATAATTGACTGCGCTCTGTGTCCACAAGGCGAACCCACCGGCAATTGCCACACCCAGCAGCCCCGCAGCGGCATAATGCCACTTCTGCCGGAGGAATAACCGTCTCGCCCCCAATATTGCCGCCAAGCCCAACGCCGCCCCCACCGCCCAAGTCAGCTGGATGAAAAGATTAGAAAACACAAAAACCAGGGGAGGCCAGACGGCATCAAGGGTCTTGCCGGCCAACATAAATTTAATTTCCTGATAAATCTCTGCTGCCTTTCCCACGAAAATCCCACCCGTTGTCAAATTGCGCTACCGCGAACTAAGCTTCTTTTTCCATCACCCGGTCCCGTCGCGCGCCCAGGAAAAAGTTTAACCAACTGCCACCGCTTGACTGCAAAGCAAGGAATACATACAGACTGGCAGTAAAAAAGCCAAGGACCATCATCAGCACCACCCAGGCCACAGCGGCCAGGACAGTTTTCTCACGGAACACAATCCACAGCGAAAAAAGAATAAACCCGACATAGAGGTCAACCAAAGACACAATTCCCCAGGGGTTGGCCAACAGTTCTCCTCCGTCTTCTGTAAAGCTGCCGTTTACAAATCCATTTACCAGCACAGCTGTCATGGCCAGCAACCCCAGCAAAGCTATAATCCTGGCTGCTTTCATAGCACACCTCCGCACAAATCTATTACAAATAATACCACAAGTAATGGCATCAGTGCATAAAAAAGCCGGCAATTAGTTCGCCGGCTTTTTGCGTGAAACAACAACAAGCAAAAGGACCGTGCTTATCACAATCATTAAAACAGCATTGAAAAGATAGGGCATCCCCTCTGCCAGGGGAATGCCAAACCCTAAATTAGCAGAAGCATTGATCATGGCGTGAAAAATCACCGTCAGCGCAGCACTGCGGGTCAGGTAGTACAGCCAGGTCAGGAAACCGCTATAACCTATGCAGCCAAGCAGGAAGGGCAGGAAGCTCGTCCCAAAGTGGCTCATGCCGGGTATAAAAAAGAAGGGAAGATGCCAAAGCGCCCATACAACACCGATAAACAGGTTAAGTTGCAGCAACGGCCAACGACTGTCCATACCTTCCTGCATAACCCCCCGCCAGCCTACTTCTTCCAGTCCACCCATAAGCACTGAAGAAATAAAAACCGGCACAGCCATAAAAATCCAATTGGGAGGGATGTCCAGCATCCAGTTGCCCCGGGTCAGAAAAAAGAAAAGGTGGCCGGAAAAGGCAACCGCAACCGGAACGAAAATCGCAAAAACGTAATAAGGGAAAGCCACTTTGAACTTAAACACCCGCCGGTTCAAATCAGACAGTTTCTCCTCCCTGCAACGGGCAACCGCAACATAGGCAAAGATTGTGGGCGAGCTGCCCCCGGCAATCAACAACACCCAATATAACAAATCTCCCGTTTCCACAGTACCCCGGCCGGAAAGAAAGGCCAGGCACCACCAACAAATCCATGTAAACGCAAAGGTCAACACCAGAAATAAACGCACTTGCCTGGACAAACAAACACCTCCTAAGGCTGTCAATAAATAGTTTTGTTCAGTTCCTTATATTCGCGGTAAAGCTTCACCACTGCCTCAGTGGGAATCTGCTCCATTTTCAGGTCGGTTTTTTCTCCCCGCAAATGGCGGTAGATGGCAACATCCCTGAAACCGATACCCTCTGCCTCTGCAGCAACGGCGCCATAGTAGACCTCCTTGATGTTGGCCCAAATAATAGCTGCCATGCACATGGGGCAGGGCTCACCTGTGGCATAGATGACGCATCCGCTCAGGTCATGGGTTTGCAACAGCTCACTGGCTCGCCTGATGGCAACAATCTCTGCATGGGCTGTGGGGTCATGGTTCGCCAAGACCTGGTTGCTGGCCACAGCCAACACCTCGTCATCCTTTACTATTACAGCGCCGAAGGGGCCGCCCCTTCCTTGGAGCATGCCCTTTCTCGCTTGTTTCAATGCCAATTCCATAAACTGATTCATATCTCAACCCTCCTGCAAACATCAAGAAATATACCATAAAACCCCGGCAAAAACCAGCGAAACCGTAGAGCCGCCTGGTCAATAGCCCAGCTGTTCATTAATCAAGACCACTTCCATGTCCATATCATCCATCTTGCGCAAGTGAATCAGCATACCATTGCAAATCCGATCAGGGCTGGAACACTCATAGCAGCGATCTCCCCTGACTGCACAGGGTGTGTTTAGCTTCAACCGCATGGCATTTTTCGGGGCAGCTATGTTCCTGGCCCGCCATATGGCATCTTCCAAAGTAGCAACCACCTTGTTCACACCAGCGACAAAGTAAACCTTTTCATGGCCAAACAGGGAACCAGCCACCCGGTTGCCCGTGCCATCGATGTTAATCAGTTCACCGGTTTGTGCCAATGCATTTACTGACGTAAGATAAATTTCTGTGGACAGACTCTTTTTTGCTACTTCCATAAAACTTTCTCCCGCAGGACAGTGTTGCGGGTCGAAAACCTTGTTGTGCCCGGACAGCTTCTGAAAAACACCCATGCTTAAGAGCGTGGCTGAATCACCTAACCCAACAGTTTTGTTATGTATAAGCCCAAACAAGTAGGCGACAGCCTGTTCTGAGTTATCGAAACACGAAAAGGCATATCCCTTGCCCAACAAGGACTCGCGAAGCTTGGAGATTTCCATGCATACACCCCTTACTTGTTAGCTGGCCTGCCAATATACCAGTTGGCCCGCTTGCCCACACTGACCACATCCACCTGGGAAAAACACTCCTGAATCTCAGTAAAACAGTCTTTCATTTCCGGTTCTGCATGCTTAATGAAATGAAAGTAGTCTCCTCCTTCAAGCCATTCAATAAACGACACAAACGGTGACCTTTTGTCATTATAGTCATGTATGATAACCCATTCCCGGGCCACCCTGCTCATTTCCGCATACATATGTTGTCTTTCATCGGCAGCCAAGCCATGGGCCACATAAGAAGCTATTGCAATGTCAAAACTGTTGTCGTTAAAAGGCAGTCTATCCAGCACATCTGCCTGGACAAACTCAACACCGGCATTCCCCACTTTGCGCCGGGCCACTTCAAGCATGTTCCCGGCCGGGTCAACCCCGGTTACTTCCATACCCTTTGTTGCAAGCACCGAACACAGCGCTCCCGTTCCGCAACCAACGTCCAAAGCAGCACGAAACTGTGTAATATCCAAGACATTGCTGACCTCAGCAATGACCTGTGCATAACGTTTCTTTTGGGTGTTGTAAAACAACCCGTAGACAGGCGCAATTAAGTTAAACAAGCTCTCGCCATTGTTTTTCTCGGCCAAGGGAACCACCCTCCCAACAACAGGCTGCTTGCAAATAACCCCCTAAGCATTTCAAGAATGCTTACTTGTTATCCCAGCTCTATCCAATAAATCCGAATAAAGCCATCTTCTTCATCATAGCCGTCCCATTCCAGTTTCCCGCCATTTTTTATCGCGACACTGGCAGAGGCAAAATTTGTTCGGTCGCACGAAATCATAACGTGAGAGATACCCAACTGCCTTGCCTTTTCCAGCACCAACGATAACTGCATCGTACCGTACCCTTTTCCCCGTTCAGAGGGAGCAATTCCATAGCCGATGTGCCCACCCCTTTTGCGCAAATCGTCATTCAGCTCATGGCGCAATTGTACAGTACCGACTATTTTGTTATCGCTCTTTCGAACTGTGAAGTATGTTGTGGCGGGCACTTCAACAGCTGATTTTTCTTGTGTGCGCGCCAAAACGACTCTTTCAAGCCATTGATCATAGCTGTCATAGTATATAAGGCCCATACTTCCGTTGATGCGTTTTTCTCCCTGCTGGAGATACTCACTCCGGTAATTCATGGCTTGTTCTTCCATCTCTTTTGATGGCTCAACCAGGTACACTTCTGTCATTTCTTACTCCTCATACTGTGCTCGCAGCTTTTCCTCAACCAAGGAAGCCAAACCCTTGGCGCCCGAACTGTTCAAGTGGCACCCATCAATCGTAAGGTGCAGCCCTCTTTTGCGACTCAGATAATCACTGACCGGCAAAATGGATGTCGTTACTGAATCCAAAACCATATCAAACGGGTTCCTGGTAATAAAAAACTCTCCTGGTTGTTTCTTCTCTGCAAGCACTTCCTTCTGCCAGCCGTTGAAGTCAATGTGGGGCAAACCATGCTTAGCTGCTACAGCTTTCAGCACTTTATTGTATTCATCAACTTTTGTGTTCACCGGGCTGCTCAAGTCCTCACCGATGCAGGGGATGTTGACAACCATGAGGTTCTTCCCACGCTCCATAAACATGGCGGTCAGGTTTGTGTATTTCTCCTCAAACTCTGATGCGTCTTCACAAGGCACCCTTCCACCGTCAATCAATGCCTTTACTCTTGTACGCCATTGCTCAGAGTGCTGCAGAAGATGGGGCAGCAGTATGTCATTGGTGCCTATTTGCACTATGCAGTTATTGGAGTTGTACTTCTTCAAGCCCGAAGGAATTCTTTTGCCAAGCCCTATAACGGTTTCGCCACCCCGCCCCAGGTTCCTGAGTTTCCACTTTCTGCCGATGAAATTCAAGTAAGAAACCCCGGGCACTCCCTGGGTTATGCTGTCGCCATAGCACAGAATCATCTGACCACCCCCTCATTGCTCTCTTAATAAATTCGGGGAAGCTGGCGGCTTTTCCTTTACAAGGAATCATACTTTTTCATGCCACCCAACTTCCCCAAAACATAGCTTAACAAGCACATTTACTCCTCCATTATCTGCAGTAAACGGGGGATTACCCGGAAGGGGACAGCAGCCGCTGTTATCTGGCTTACGGTGCCGGTAAAAATCATGTCCAGCTTGGGGCAGTAAAACAACCAAGATCCCACGGCCCCGGTGTGCCCCACTACTTCCGGCACAGGCTTAAACGGCGTGAAAGCCCGGGGGATTCTATACCGCATTGCCCCAAGCCCGTATTGGATGGGCCATCCGGGGGATATGGGGTTGAAGGCAACGCCAAAGGTTTGCCATGATCCCATCATTAAATCCAGCGTCTCAGGCTTGGCAAACACCTGGCCACTGTATAGGGCCCGCATAAATCCGATTAAATCTTTGGCCGTGCTGTTGAGATCCCCGAATGACCGCAGCGCCTGTGGTTTTTCTTCAAAAGTTGTGTCTTGCGCCCAAACTGTAGCCGCAGCTTGGGAGGGTTTCAGTGGCTTTGAGCCGGGATGAAAGGTGCTAAACAGATTCAACGGTTTAAGCAACATGTCCCTGAATGCATCCTCCAAAGACTTCTTGGTTGCCGCTTCAATTATGGCGATAAGCAGCTGAAAGTTGGTGTCTGAATAACGCACCCTGTATTTTGCATCCGCTGTATTTTGAGGCGCAAACAAAGGAGAATTGACAGCACGAACAATATCCAATACATATTCAATGGTCCAGGACATGTCTTCGCCTTCTATCACCCGGTCGACTATTGTTTGCTGGCCTTTTTCTTTGAGTTCAAGATAGTCGGGAATTCCCGAGGAATGGGTCAGGAGGTGCCGGATTGTCAGTTTATCATAGTAATCGACTCCGTCTACCACATGCAAACCCTTGAGCAGGGATTCCGGCAAGTAGTCAATAACGGCATCCTCAATGGACAGCTCGCCTGTTTCATGCAATATGAGTATGCAGGAGGCAATATACAATTTCGTTACACTGGCAATCCAAAATGGCGTATCTGTTTCCATGGGGGTTCCGTCGGGTCGGGCAATACCCCGGGCACCGGCCCAGGCCAGGGAACCATCTCTGCTTTCCACCGCAATTACTGCATGCCTGACACCCCTGTGGGCCATTGCCTGGTCCAAAACATCCTGCAGCAGTTTGGCTTTTTGTTCACTGATTGCCTCTTTGACACTTGACTCATTTGTCACTTCCCGCACCTCCGTTTTCGTTCCCAGAGTTAACATACCGTGATACACATCACATTCAACACTGAAAAATAATGCTAGCATAACAATACAATAATTTCTTGCCCAAACAAAGACCTGAGGAGGGGTATGATGAAACTTTTAGATTTGAGTCAAACCATCGGCGACAGCGTAACTTTTCATCCTGAACTTGTCCCTGTGTACATGAAGTATGGCGTAGACTTTTGTTGCGGTGGAGACAGGACAGTGAAAGAAGCAATCACGAAAGACAGCACAGACACAGAGCAACTGATACAGGACGCTGAGAAAGCGCTGAGTGAACCCCGGCAGGCTGGCCGATCAGGTGAAAAAAACTTGTCCGAGCTGACCTCAGAGCAACTTATCAATAGAATTGTTTCCAGGCACCACAGCTATCTCAAGCAAGAACTTCCCTTGTTGTCTGAGTTAATGTTTAAAGTGCTGGCAGTTCATGGTGAGGCACATGCTGAGCTGTTTGCACTACACAAACTGTTTGGCAACCTGAAAACTGAACTGGAAGGCCACCTGGTCAAGGAAGAAGCCCTGCTGTTCCCCCAACTCCAAAAAGATGGCAGCGGCATTGCTTCTCTGATTGAAGAGCTTGAATCAGAGCATGACGCTGCAGGAGATGCTCTGCACAAACTCATGGAACTGACTAATCATTTTGCCCTGCCGGAAAATGCCTGTGCATCCTTTGAGTTGCTCTATGACAGGCTGAAAAGCCTTGTCGCGGACATGTACATGCATGTCCATGCCGAAAACAATGTATTGTTCAAGAAGTACGTGTAGAAAGCACTACGGCAGTAAGGTTTATGGCGTCAACCACACCGGTTGACGCCATTTCTTTAGCAAACCTACTGGCACAGCACATTAACCCGCCGTTTTTTTCATTTTTTTGCTTAAGAGAAAATCCACCAGGGCTCCGACAGGGATGGACAAAACCAGCACCACCGTCCATATCTTCCAGGCGTTGTTGGTCGATCCTCCTCCCGGGTCCACACCTTCAGTGCCAAAGAGCATGGCCAGGGCAAACCCGCCTAAATAGCCCAACACGGTGGCCAGCCCAGTTATCCGGCTGCCCAGCAGCAGAGAGAGCACTATCGCGGCAGCTCCAAACACCGCCAACGCACCCGGCCAATCCTTCATGCCATGGATGTCAAAAAAAACGAACCTGGTTAACCAAAACCCTACACCCAAGATTACCAAAATGACAAGACCCCAGAGAATTTTGCCCTTTGTGTCCATAACTTCCTCCTTTACATGGGTTTTAGACCCTTGTTAAGCCTGTCGATAATTTTTTCCAGGTCCCTCTGTCGGGCATCCTCTGTTTTGAACGAAAGATACCTCTTGGTGTATGTCAGCTGAACAGAGGCGGACATGTTGTTAAAGTTTTCATAAGCAGGTGATATCCCCACCAATTTTTTCGCGAAGTCCTCAACATGCTGGGCGGTAACCTGAGTTTGTTTGGGGCCATCCCACATGCCATTTCGCTTCGCTGCTTTCACTGCTGCTTCGCCCAGTTCTGTCATTAACCCTCTTTTCCTCAATGACTCCACCGTCTTTTTGTTTTTGTCAGACCAGTGGCTCCTGGGGCGGCGTGGGGCAAAATATTTGACATACTTGGTTTGGTCTATGCTTTTCAGCTGCCCGTCTATCCAACCAAAACAAAGGGCTTCTTCCAGAGCGTCATTGGCTGACAAGGTAACTACCTCTTTTGTCTTGCCGAACACCAGCCACACACCATCGCTGCCTTCTGCATTTTCACGGAGCCACGAACGGAAATCATTCCGCGAAGGAAACAGCAGTTCAGGAACATCTGCTCTCAAGCCCAACAACTCCTTACTTCTATACTTGCTTTGCCAGTTCCACAGCCAATCGCGCTGCCACCCTGGCATTGTTGTATACCAACTGGATGTTGGCCCTGAGACTGTCTCCGCCAGTGGCCTCTGTCACCCGGCCCAATAGAAAAGGGGTCACTTCTTTGCCACTTATCTCCTTGTTTTCTGCTTCTCTCAGCGCCTTTTGGATTGCCCTATTTATTGTTTCAGCATCCACGGCATACTGTTCTGGGATGGGGTTGGCGACAACAATGCCTCCATCCAACTCCAGGGCCCACTTTGTTTGTATGACACGGGCCAGCTCCGCAACGCTGTCTGCCCGGCAGTGCACACCAAAGCCGCTGTCTCTGGTGTAGAATGCCGGGAACCGATCGGTGCCAAAACCTATCACCGGCACACCATGGGTTTCCAGGTACTCAAGGGTCAGGCCAATATCAAGTATGGACTTTGCCCCGGCACACACCACAGCAATGTTGGTGCGGGCCAATTCCTGGAGGTCGGCTGAAATATCAAAGGTCTGCTGAGCACCCCTGTGCACGCCACCGATGCCACCGGTGGCAAAGACTTTGATGCCAGCCAACCCGGCAATTATCATGGTGGATGCAACAGTGGTTGCACCGTCCAACCCCTGGGCCACAACAAATGGCAGGTCTCTTCTGCTGGCCTTGATTGTGTCTCTGCCCCTGCCCAGATGTTCAATTTCATCGTCCGTCAGGCCTACCTTCAAACGCCCCTGAAGCACGGCAATGGTGGCAGGAACAGCCCCGTTATCCCTGACTGTGCTTTCAACACGAAGCGCGATTTCCACGTTCTGGGGATAGGGCATGCCGTGGGAGATTATCGTCGACTCCAGGGCAACTACCGGTTTCCCATCGGCAAGGGCCCGGGAAACCTCGGGGTTAACATCCAGGTACTTGTTACTCATTGTCACGCCTCCTCATCCAAGACTTGACATCCTCAACCGACATATGGGGGTTAACAGTATTTTCATCTGTCATGGCCCGTGCCGCGGCAGCCACGGCAAACTTGGCGCTATATTCAAGTTCCAGGCCATTGCAATGGCAGTAAACCAAGGCGGCCAAGGCCGCATCCCCTGCTCCCGTGGCATTGACTGCCTTGACGGGCAGTGCCGGGACTTGGCCGCTACCGACACCGTCATTATAGTACAACCCCTCTTGCCCCAGGCTGATAAACACCCTCTTGACACCCTGGCCCAGAAAGTATTCAGCACAGGCAACCAGGGATTTTTCATCGACAATCTTGATGGCGGACAACGCCTCTGCCTCAATCTTGTTGGGTTTTATTGTATGAAACCTGCCGATAAAATCCTTAACCTTCATTGCCTTGGCGGTGGACACTGTATCCAGAAAGAAAACCGTTTCTTTATGGTTTGTCACAGCATATTCAATTATTTCCCCGGGAATATTGGTGTCGATGACACAAGCCGCTGAGGTTTCTATTAAATCTCCTTTACCCGAGATGAAATCTATGCTGATTTTATCATATATATCCATGTGGGAGATGGCCACATGCATATTCCCCGTCTCGTCCAGAACTGCCATGTATGTTGATGTGGGATGATCTTTCACTACCAGCGAGTGCTGCATATCGATGCCGGCCAGCTTCCCCTCCTCCAGCACTTTCTGCCCGTAGATATCGTCGCCCACAGCGCTAATCAGCCGGCTGTTCATGCCCAGCCTGACCAAGTTTTCAGCTATATTCCGCCCAACCCCGCCCACGGAAAATTTGACGTGGCCCGGGTTGGAGTCCCCTGGGACCAACACTCCCTTGGGAAAGCCCGTAATATCTACATTTACACCGCCAATTACTGTTACAAACTGTTCTTTTTGCAACATCAGGCACTCCACTCTTTCCTGGTTTGATGGGCAACTAGCGAAAATAGTTTTACAAAACCTTTTTGTAAAAGATGCATCATGTATTTACTTATTGCTTAGGTGCTGCCACTTGTTGATTATACTGTATATCGTTTATTCCAGCTCGTGGGAAAGCTTAACCTGTTGCCACAAAAGTAGCGAATCAGCTGCCCGTGATGCTGCACCTCATGCTCCAGTAAAGTAAAAAGGAATTCGAGCTGAACTTCACTTAAATCACCGCTGGCGAGAAATGTCAAGATATTACCAGCACTTCGATTGAGACCCTCCATAACTCTTTCTTTAGAATCCGGATCATCCAGGGAGCAGGAAAATCCTGACCACCCTTCACTTACCATTGCCTTCAAGTAGCTCTCTCTGGCACCGATGATGCACCAAAGCTGCCCGCCTATAGTGTTGGATGGCAGGTCTCCCAGCTTTCTTTTTAAATCCTTTTCAGCCATGACTGCCACTAAATCCGCTGTTAAGTCAAACGCTTTTTCCAGACGCTCGATTGCCAGTCTCACATCCTGCCTCCTTTAATTCGAAATCCCCTCTTCTCAAAAATGAAAGGACAAGCATTTCTATCGAATACCTGTCCCAACTTGTGCAAAAAATGTTCATTGAGATTTTTTGTTAACTCTGTCTGCTGCCAACTTACCGGTAATAATACATGTGGGTACTCCCGCCGGGTTATATGCCCATTGGCCGGCCTGGTAAATGTTAGGGATAGGTGTCAGCACTGACTTGCCCACCTTTTGAGTTTTATTGACCACTGGAATCGTTGACTCAAAGGACCACCCAACAATTGCTCCACCGGCACTTCCGGTTCTTTTTTCTACACTTAAAGGCGTAATGGAGAATTGCTTCTCCACCTTGTCCTTCAGGCCCGGGTATATGGTTTCAGAAAGAATAGCTATTATTTTAGTCTCCAGTTGCTGCCGAAACTCTTCATCCCATCCGTTTTCCTTGAGTTTGTCAAACAACTCATATTCCATGAGAATACTGACTATTAAACCAGACTTGCCTTCGGGGGCAAGGTTGGAATCCCTAAGTCCCGGGATAGATATTTCAAAAGAACTATACTGCAACAAGCGGTCCAGCCAAGCAAAAATCTCTTGTTTGTCCAGGGTTTTCCAGTTTTCCAGCATTTCTTTAACTTCACCTTTATTAATATCGCCTAATCCTTTTCTTGACGGGGTATAAAAGAAATGGCCATGGGAAATGTCTTTAAAATATGCTGGTGGCAAATCCACTCCCAAAAACAAAGAGAATACAGATTCGCCGGGTTTCCCTTTTTGGATTATTTCTTTTGTGTTGGCAAAGTTGCTTTTTATTTTCGGCGCCATGCTGCCCAGCTTGGTGATGTTGTAAAAAGTGTTTAAGTCAGCAGCCCAAACAAGGTCGTTGTAAAAATACTTGTTGTTATTGTCATCGACAACAAACTGTTCATCGGCAGAGATTTCTTTAACCCTTGTGTTAGTCAGAATCTCGCCCTGGAACTCGTGTATTTTTTCAACTAATCCACCGGGAAGCTTGCCAATGGCGCCCTTGGGATATATATAGCTAAGGTAGAGTGTGAAATAGCTCAATGCAAAAAAGGTTGGTGTCTTCTTAAAGAAATGCTGTGAAATAATATCTATCAGCGATTGGTCCTTAATGATGCCCCCCAGGTATTCTTCACAGGGTTTGTTAAGGCGGTTAATTTTGCCAAAGGTGGCAAGAAATCTGGGCAACCAGGGCAAAAGTGTTTTAAACAAATACTCTTTGTCTTTTGGTATGTCTTTAAACAATGGGTTTTCGATTCCGTACAGCACATCCAGCAGTTTCATTACCTTAAGCATGGTTTCTATGAATTGATCTATATCTTCTGCACTGTCAGGGTAGAAGGTTGCCAACAAATTTCTATATTCGTCAACAGAGCTTAAATCTTCTATGTTGACAATTTTATCTTCAATACCCAGGGAAACTCTGCTGCGCACAAATTCAAGTTCAATGCCCAGGTCTTTTAGCATTGGCAATATTACTCCAGCATCTAAAATCGCCCTGACACCGGCGTCAAAAACAAAGCCATCGCTTTCAAAGGAACCCACCAGGCCGCCCAAGTCGTTATTTTTCTCTACAAGCAAAGTTTTCCGGCCAGTACGGGAAATATATGCCGCCGCTGTAAGCCCGGCAATTCCGCCACCAACAATTATTGCATCGTATCTATTGTGTGCCATGGCGCCACTACCCTTCCAACTTCCCCATTTTCAAACTGACTTCCCACAGTCTTTCTGCATTTTCGGCATCCAACGCCGGTGGCGCAGGTTCTTCAAGGGTTGTAAGGTTGAAGAATTTGCCGCTGATTGTTTCCAGGTCCTTATAAATACCCAAATAATAAAGAGCTTCTGCAGAAATTGAAACAGGTTTTAGGGTCCTGTCCAATAAGTTTTTCTTAAAACTCTTGTAAACAGGGCTGTTCTCCTGCCCTGTAGATGTCTTGACCGCTCCGGGATGCATGGCATTGATGGTCACACCGGAGCCTCTAAAATATTCCTCGAATTTTATCAGCGATAAAAGCTGGGCAAGCTTGGCAGCACCGTAGCCCTTCAAGCCGCCGTAACGCCTTTTTGACCAATCCAGGTCATCAAAGCGCATGCCCCATGCGGCAAAGCGATGTCCCTCTGAACTGACAAGAATAATCCTGCATTTCCCCTGGGACTTAAGTTTAGCCTTCAGGATGTAGTTGATAATGAAGGAAGACAGATAGTTGACCATAAAGACTTTCTCAATTCCTTCGGGAGTAACCTGCCGTTTTGTAAGATAGATGCCGGCATTATGAATAAGCACATCAATCGGTTTTTCCATTTCCAAAAGCTGGTGAGCTGCTTTATGGGTATCCTCCAGGCTACTAAAATCAGCCAAGATATAATCACAGCTTACTCCATATTCACTTTCTATTTCATGCTTCAACTCTTCTGACTTTTCCTTGTTTCTGTTAAGGCAAAGAAGGTTGGCACCTTTTGAAGCGAACTTCCTGGCCGCGGCATAACCAATGCCAGAAGTGGCACCGGTAATGACAACCAACTGACCATGGCCATCTTCTTCACAGACCTGTGGGCTTCTGGAGTTGTTGCGGATCATGGCCAGTACATTGGAAAAACTATATTCTTTAAAATACTTCCTGAATTTTATTCCACTTTTGTCCATATATATCACCCAAATTTTTTCTTCATAAACTTCCTGTATCTTTTGACGAAAAAGGGAATGTTGTCAAAAATATCGCCCCAAAGATCATAGTAATCCCTTTGCTCGATAATTTTCCCCTCGTCGTTGAGCGTCAGCCTGGAGAACCCATACAGCACAGAACTGGGATACTTTTTATAGCTGATGGTCATTTCCCATTCCATAAAAATGTCATTATCCTGCTGTATAGCCTTTACAAGTTTCATGTCTAAATCCTTGGAACGTTCTGTAAGCCGCTCAGTCATTTCCTTGAACTCAACAATACCCCTGATCTCCTGTATTGAATCCCTGAAGTAAATGTCGTCATCATAGTAAGGCAAGATATGAGACCAGTCGGGCTTCCCATCGGTATTGTAGGTTTTGGCCCAAAGATCTTTTACAATTTCAAGGGTAAGCCGATAGTCTTTTTCCATTTGAAATCTCCCATATTTCTTCTTTTTCTTGCTTTTCATTCTAATTTGCGCGCCGGCTGGTGTCAATAAAGATATTACAAAATATTAGGATTAGCGGCTGAATTATGGAACTGCAAAAGTAAATGCACAAAATCGCGACCATAACTTTTCTTCAAGAATCCTTCATTTCTGCGGAGCAGGTTATTATGCTATTCTTCCAATTGGAACAATTCTTCAACAGTCGTATTCAGTAATTTCGCGAGTTTCATGGCCAGCTCCAAGGAAGGATTGTACTTCTTATTTTCGATTGCTATGATAGTTTGCCGAGTTACGTCTACTTGACTTGCCACATCTTCTTGGCGTAAGCCCAAGTTCTTACGAAGCTCCTTTATTCTGTTATTCATCTTGATTGCTGGTCATCC
>PWLI01000053.1 GCA_003559415.1 Clostridiales bacterium
CCATTGTGCAATATTCCCCACTGCTGCCTCCCGTAGGAGTCTGGACCGTGTCTCAGTTCCAGTGTGGCTGATCGTCCTCTCAGACCAGCTACCCATCGTCGCCTTGGTAGGCCGTTACCCTGCCAACTAGCTAATGGGACGCGAGCCCATCCGGCATCGGAGGTCCTTTACCCATAAAGGCATGCGCCTAAATGGGTGCATCCGGTATTAGCAACGGTTTCCCGTTGTTATCCCGGAATGCCGGGCAGGTTGCTCACGGGTTACTCACCCGTCCGCCACTAGGTAAAGGGCCGAAGCCCAATACCCCGTTCGACTTGCATGTGTGAGGCACGCCGCCAGCGTTCGTCCTGAGCCAGGATCAAACTCTCCGCGAAAGTATCACGAGAGAGAGTGATCTACACTCTCAAAACTAAACTGGTAATTCGAAGCTTTCCTCTTACTCTGTTCAGTTTTCAAAGAACTGCCGCCCTATGGCGGCAAAAGTAATAATAGCACAGACCCCGGGGGCTGTCAAGCAACAAAATTAGTCAAAATTTTTGCCTTTGAAAGGGTAATTTAATATTAAATTTCACTCAACAATACCCACGGAGACTAGAATAATATATAATGGGTACATGCTGTAAATTGATAATGAAGGGACTGAAGAATATGTGGCTGATTCCTCTTGGCATTCTGTTGGTGTTGGGTGCATATGTCATCTCCACTTACAATGGCTTGGTGGCATTGCGCAACAAGGTCAAAACCGGTTGGGCGCAAATAGACGTACAGCTAAAGCGGCGTTATGACCTGATTCCCAATCTGGTGGAAACGGTCAAAGGCTACGCAAAGCATGAGCAGGAAACCTTTGAAAAAGTCATCCAGGCCAGAAACTCTGCCATGGGCGCCCAGTCTGTGGAAGAGATTGCTGAAAAGGAAGGAGAGTTGCGCCAGACTCTGCGCTCCCTCTTCGCCCTGTCCGAAAGCTACCCAGAACTGAAAGCCAACGAAAACTTCCTCAAGCTTCAGGAAGAGTTGACCGGCACAGAAAACAAAATCTCTTATTCCCGTCAGTTCTACAACGACACCGTTCGTATTTATAATACCAGGATTCAATCTTTCCCCGCGAACATCATAGCCGGCATCTTTGCCTTTACCGCCAAGCCCTTCTTCGAAGTGGCAGATGCCCGGGAAAGAGAAGCAGTCCGCGTACAATTCTAAGGATGTGTATCCATGCGTTCTTCGCTTAACCTCTGGCAACAAATCGCTTATAACAAGCGAATGAGTGTGTTTATCATTTTTCTGTTTGGTGTTTTCGGCGTCCTGTTGTCACTGGCGCTTGCATTTTTGCTGGACTGGCCGCCCCAGGGAGCAATTCTCATTGGGGCGGTGCTGTTGTTGTTGATGTTAATCCAGTACAGCTCCGCCCGCAGCATGGTGCTGAGGGTGGCAGGGGCCCGGCCGCTGGAACACAACGAGTACCCCTTCATTTCCCATTCGGTGGAAGGGTTGGCAATAGCCGCAGGCCTGCCCGCACCCAAGTGCTATATAATTGACTCGCCGGCACCCAATGCCTTTGCCACCGGCCGCAACCCGGAAGAAGGTGTCATTGCCCTGACCACCGGGCTTATTGAAAAGCTGAACAATGAGGAAATTGAAGCGGTTATTGCCCATGAAATGGGGCACATCAAAAATTACGATATACGCCTGGCGACGCTGGCCATTGCCTTTGTGGGGATTGTGGCCATTGTCAGCGAAATTATTTTGCGCACATTGCGCTTCAGCATGCTGGCCGGCGGCAGAAGGAGCAGCCGGCGCAGCCAGGGTGGCGGCCAGGCAGTGGTGCTGATACTGGCGTTGGTGCTGGCCATACTGGCTCCGCTTTTTGCCACGTTGCTGCACCTGACCCTTTCCCGGCAACGGGAGTTTTACGCCGACACCAGTGGAGCTTTTCTCACCCGCAACCCGGGGGCGTTGGCCCGGGCGTTGCGTAAAATTGGCGGTGATCCCAACAAGATGGAGAGCGCCTGTCGCTCCACTGCGCCACTGTACATCGTCAACCCCCTGAACAAGGCCAGCACCGGGCGCAGTTGGTTTTCCACCCATCCTCCGCTGGCGGACCGCATCGACATACTGGAACGCCTGGCTTACAAAGACCAAAACCCTGAACTGGCATAAAGGAACATCCCGGGCATCGCCCGGGATGTTTTTTTACTATCTTCTTATACCGAGTATCTCATACTTCAGCGTTCCCGCCGGCACTGCCACTTCCACCACACTGCCCACCGGTTTGCCCATTATCGCCTTGCCAACCGGCGACTCATCGGATATGCGGCTTTCACTGGGATTGGCTTCGGCGCTGGAAACAAGGACGTACTCCACTTCCTGATTATACTCAAAATCCTTGAGAAGAACCGTGGACCCTACACCCACTTGCTCGGTGTTTATCTCTTTGTTTTCCAGCATTCGGGCGTTGCGGAGCATTTTCTCCAGAGTAAGGATTCTTCCCTCGACAAAGGCCTGCTCTTTTTTGGCATCCTCGTACTCGGAGTTCTCGCTGATGTCGCCAAACCCACGGGCTGTCTTTATGCGCTCAGCAGCCTCTTTACGCTTGACTGTGCGCAACAGTTCCAGTTCATCTTCCAGGCGCTTATAGCCACTGGGGGTCAGCAAAACTTCCTTGTTGTTATTGTTGTTATTATTGTTCACTTTGTCCTCTCCTTTACCGCTCCGTGTACGCCATTAGCCAGATAACTACACGTAAATTGCCGCTGCTTGTCTAGCCAGCCAGCGGCAATATATGAAAACTTGCACCAATTATAAACTGGGTAAGTGGTTTTGTCAAACTACCTTTTTCTCAGAAATGTTCAATACGGGGTACGAAGTTGAGCTCGGCCAGCAAATCGTTGTAATCTTTTTCGCCCAACTCGCCGGTGCCGCCGGCATAGGCCACCAGCACCGCCTCCATGACATTGGTGCCAAAAGAACGTCCGTTGTAAACCGGGGTGGTGGTGACCAAGGTGGACACGCCCCTGTTCCGCAGTTGCTCCATATCGTCGGCAGTAACTGTATTGGTAATCACAATCTGCCCGTCCATCTCCCGAGGCATGTGTTTGTAAATATAATTGAAATCCCCGGCGATGATGTCCTGGCCAATAAAGTAGCGTCCATTTTTTCCATTTGTTTCATCTTGCTTTTTGCCGGTGGGATAAAGAACAGAAAATGGCAACTGAACAGCCAGCGGCGCCAGCACTTTGGCCACCCGCCGGATGGCTTTCAGGCTGCGTAAGGGAATCGGCAGCCCTAAGGCAAAAATCATGTCTCCCACCAACAGCTGGCAGCCGGCCCGGTCCAGGCTTTCCGCCATGCCCCACCGATCCAGGGCGCTGATGAGCAGAACCTTTTTGCCCGCAAAATCCCAGCCAAGTTCCCGGCGCAGGTAATCCACCGTTGTGCGCTCCAGGGTGTTTTTAAGTCCACTGCCATCTACTATCGGCGTTTTCTTTGCCGCCCGCACTATCTTCTTCCCATCCCGGATTATGTAGCGCTGCCCGGGCAGGCCTATATAGAGATCAATCCCTCCCAGGCCGAAGGCGTCGACATTGCCGTCCAGCTCGGAAATAAGGGCTGTCATCTTTTTCATGTCGCCATCTGTGCCAATTCTCTCAATGCTAAAGGGAACCCCGTTAAACTCCACTTCCACCTTGTGGTTGCGACGGCTTGAGCCAAGGCTGATGCTGACTACCCTTTTCATCTTTCCCATCACTTGCCTTTCTCTTCACTGCTGCAAAGATTTGCTATTATCTGCCGGAATTCTTCCACATCAACAACCACATCATTGGTAAGCGGTGACTGGCCGATTTCCATGGAATAAATGGACCTGTCCAGCAGTGCTTCAAAAACCTGAACCCGCTTGTTGGAGCCTACTGTGACCACGACATCATAGGAGCGCAACCGGGCCAGGATGCTCATAATTTCGTTAAACAGCTCCAGGCCGCTTTTCAGGCGGAGAAAGTCCAGGCGTTCCTTTTCGTTGAGAAACAGCCACCAGTCTACGCCGTAGTCACGGCATATCTGTTCCAGGGCTGCGCCATTGGCCACGGGGAATCCCACCACGGCAATACCCTTGCCCTTGCGCAACTCGCCCAAGCTCTCCAACCGGGAGATAAATGTCCTGTCCACATTGAGTTTTTGGGCAACGTCATTCTGAGACAACCCCTGGCTGCGCAGTTCAAGAATTCGGTCCACCCACTTGTCTATCTGCTGCTTGCTGACGGTCTTGCCGGAAATGCGGTAGAGATCCATGACCCCACCCCTTGTGCACATTTTTGTTTACAAACAGTATACCTTTTTTAGCGGTCGCAAACAATAAGCCGCTACGTTGCAGCGGCTTATTCATCTTGTTCGGCAAACTGATCCAGCAGGGCAAAGATTTTCCGGGGGGATGTTTCCTGGAAGATTTTTCGCTTAAAATCTGCCCCACCTGCCATCCCCTTTATATACCATGCCAGGTGTTTGCGCATTTGGAGCACGGCCTGGCGCTTCTCCCGGTATTCCAGTTCCATTTCCAGATGGCGGCGGGCCAGGCCCAGCCGCTCCCGCCGGGAGGGCGGGGCAAAGCTTTTCCCTGTCATGGCGGCAGCAATTTCCGAAAATATCCAAGGGTTTCCCATGGCTCCCCGGGCCACCATTACACCGGCACAGCCCGTGTGCTCAAACATGGACAAGGCATCGCCGCCGCTCCAAATGTCGCCATTGCCGATTACCGGCACATCAACAGCCTCAACAACCTGGCCAATGACATCCCAGTCTGCCTTGCCGCTGTACATCTGCTCCCTGGTCCGACCGTGCACCGTCACTGCAGCAGCGCCGGCTGCCACCAAGGCCCTGGCCACTTCCACGGCATTTACCTGGTTAGCATCCCAACCGGCACGAATTTTTACCGTCACCGGCACCGACACCGCCCCGGCCACTGCCGCTACGATTTCTGCCGCCAAAGAAGGGTTTTTCATCAGGGCAGACCCTTCACCGTTGCCCACTATCTTGGCCACCGGGCAACCCATGTTGATATCCACCAGCGCCGCACCTTCCGACTGGGCGGTGCGGGCGCCGGCCGCCATTGTCCGGGGGTCGCTGCCAAAGAGCTGGACACCGACTACCCCTTCTCCGGACAAGTCCAGCATTTTCCATGTGCGCCGGTTGCCATGTTCAATGGCCTTGGCGCTGATCATCTCGGTAAAGGCCAGGCCGCAGCCCTGTTCCCGGACCAGTTGGCGAAATGGGCGGTCAGAAACACCGGCCATGGGAGCCATCCACACCGGGTTGAGGGTCAACTGGCCCAGCAAAAGGTTATTCACCTGACAACCTCCAAGCTACTCCAGTTTGCCCAGTTCCACCAGTACACAGCTGTCATTGACCGCGTCAATGCCCAGCTCTTCACAGCGGGCCATGGCTTCCGGTGAACGGGTTCCCGGTTGAAACCAGATTTTTTTGATCCCGAGCCTTGCACACTCTTCAACCACCTGCAGGGCAATTGCCGGCGGCACAACCACATCGACGATTTCCGGTGTTTCCGGCAGATCAGACAAACTGGTGTAGAACTGCAAGTCGCCAATGGCTCCGCCCTTGGGGTTTACCGGGTAAACTTTCCTGCCTGCATCAAGTAGTCGGTTGGTAATGATGTGCCCAAATTTTTCCGGGTTTTCCGATTCACCCACTACTGCCCAGGTGTTTAAATGAATAAACTCTTCAGCCTTGGTCATTTTATAACCTCCTTTAGTCTCCCTGAACCAGGGGATCAGGCCAATGATTCAGTCCTCCCAGCAGGTTGTAGACGAAATGAAACCGGTTGTCTATCAGAAACTGGCTGGCGGTGGCGCTGCGCGCACCGCTTTGGCAAACTACCAAGAACAAATCCGAGCGGTCCAGTTCCCGGTAACGCCCATCCATCAGTTCGTTCAGCGGTATGTTTATCGAGCCGGGGATATGGCCCTGCCTGAACTCCTCGGGGGTGCGAACATCAAGTATGACCGTGTCTTCATAAGTCTCCAGCAGCAGCCTTGCTTCAGCATCGTCATAATCAATGTAGGTCTCCGGCGCTTGCCTGTCCAGCGTGTCAAAAAACAACCACAACCCAAAGGCGATCATCAGCAGGCCGGGTATCATCAGCATCACTGCTGTCTTAAAAGCCAGGCGTTTTTTTAATCTTTTCTCTTCCATACTTAGGCCTCCTTCGGCTTGTCCATGTCAAATCCAATATCTGCAGACGGCACGCTGTGGGTAAGCATGCCCATGGAAATATAATCTACTCCCGTTCCGGCATACATTGCCAGGTTTTCCCGGTTAATGCTTCCCGACGCCTCGGTGACTGCCCGTCCGTCAATCAGTTTGACGGCCTCAGCCACCTTATCGGGAGTCATATTATCCAACATAATTATATCCGCCCCTGCAGCCAATGCCTGCTGCACCTGCTCCAGGGATTCTGTTTCCACCTCTATTTTGGCCCAGTGGCCCAGGTTGTTCCGGACAGAGTCCATGGCAGCAGTGATGCCGCCGGCCAACTTGATATGGTTGTCTTTAAGCATCACAGCATCATAGAGTCCCCAACGGTGATTGTACCCTCCCCCGGTGCGCACAGCGTACTTTTCAAACCAGCGAAACCCGGGGGTTGTCTTCCTGGTATCGGTAATGCGGACATTGTAACCCTGGACAATGTCTGCCATTTCCCGGGTCTGAGTGGCTATTCCACTCAGCCGCTGCAACAGGTTGAGGGAAACCCTCTCCCCTTGCAAAAGAATATGCCCCGGGCCGGTGATAGTAGCCAACACTTGCCCCCCCTGCACCTTTTGTCCTTCCTCTGCCCTGGGGTTCCATTCTATTTCACCCAACAATTCAAATACCATACGGGCAAAGGGCAGCCCGGCGACCACCGTCTCCTTGCGGGCAGTGAAATAACCGGTGCGGACGCCGCTTGTTGCCAGAAACTGGGAGCTTATGTCGCCGCTTCCCAGATCTTCATCCAAGTATTGGCGCAAAAGTTGTTTTATCTTCTCATCATACATGGGGTTCACCTTCCTCAACAGGATAGAAGCCGTGCCCGTCCAGGGAAAGCACCCAATGGCCAAGCTGGTGGTCAGAGGGCGCCGGGTAGTCTGTCCGGTAGTGGACGCCTCTGCTTTCCTGGCGCAACAGAGCTCCCTTGGCAACCAGCCTGGCCACCAACAACATGTTGACGGTTTCCATCGTTTTCCGGTTTTGATACAGGCCCTGGGGCAATTGACAAT
Source organism: Clostridiales bacterium (assembly GCA_003559415.1). GTDB lineage: Bacteria > Bacillota > Proteinivoracia > UBA4975 > PWLI01 > PWLI01. The sequence goes on from PWLI01000053.1 coordinate 7,260, forward strand.
CCAGCGACTGGATAGCAGACAGTGCCTGCTCGAGGCCGGACTTGTCTCTTTTAAGCCCCACGTTTTCCCACATGATCTGCTGCAATTGGCTGCGCACGTCATGCCAATCCTTTTCTTGTTCAAAGTTCCAATCCCATGGAATCTCCCTTATTTCGACGGGCTTCTGTTCAGATATTATATCGGCTATCCTTTGGCCAATTACCAGGGCCTCCAGCAGGGAATTGCTGGCCAGGCGGTTGGCGCCATGGATGCCGGTGCAGGTCGCTTCGCCGCAGGCATACAGGCCAGGCAGGCTGGTTCGCCCCTGTTGATCAGTTACTATACCGCCAATAAAGTAGTGTGCCGCCGGCGCCACCGGCACCGGGTCTTTAAGCAAGTCTATGCCATACTCCCGGCATTTTTGCACAATAGTCGGGAAGCGCTTGGCAATGTCTCCGGAAACGTTGTTGAAATCCAGCCAGACATGTTTTGCCCCTGTTCGCTCCATTTCCTGGACAATTGCCCGGGCCACCACATCCCTGGGCGCCAATTCCGCCAATGGATGGTAGTCCGGCATAAACCGACGGTGGTCGGAACTGTAAAGCAGGGCGCCCTCGCCCCGGGCAGCTTCAGAAATCAGGAAGCGAGGGACGTCGGCCAGGCAAAGAACCGTTGGGTGAAACTGTATAAACTCCATGTCCCGAACAGCAACACCGGCACGGTAGCCAATGGCAATTCCGTCACCGGTGGCCACATCAGGGTTTGTTGTCTGCTTGTATATCTGACAGCCGCCGCCGCTGGCCAACACAACAGCAGATGAATAGTAAACAATCGGCCCCTGTTGGTCCACACAGGCCAAACCGCAACAGCCCTGGTCATCCTTGATTAAAGACACAACATTAGTATAGTCGCGGAGTGTAATATTTTCCCACTTGGAAAGGTTGGCCATCAGCGCCCTGCGAATAACATACCCCGTTGCGTCTCCTGCATGCAACACCCGGCGGCGGCTGTGGGCCCCCTCCTGGGTCAGGGCAGGGCCATCTTCCGTCTGGTCAAATTCCACACCAAGGTCTACAAGGCTGTCTATGCCCTGGGGCCCGGCCTCCACCAAGCTGGTTACAGCCATAGGGTCACACAGACCCGCTCCTGCCAGCATTGTGTCTTCCATATGCAACCGGGGAGAATCGTGGCTGGAAACAGATGCGGCAATACCGGCCTGAGCTTGGTTGGTATTGCTTTCATCTGCTGATGTTTTTGCCAGCAATAAAATACTGCGGCCGGTTTTGGCCAACATCAGGGCGGTATACAGCCCGGCCAGGCCCGTACCGGCCACCACAACGTCCCAGCATTCAACCCGATTGCCTGTTTTGCCCAAACACGCCACCTCCGTCAAGTTACCTGCAACATCCTGTTCAAGGCCCGGTAAGCCTTTTCTCTTATCCCTTCGGGCACAGTAATGCGGTGTTCAAGGTTGCGCAAACTATTGAGCACGCTGTCCAGAGAAGTAAGCTTCATGGTAGCGCATACCATGTCATCACTGGGGAAAACAAACTTCTTGTCCGGAGCAGTTTTCTGCAGGGCATAACCCATCCCACATTCCGTGCCAATAATAAAGGTTGTGTGGGGCTCACTGGCTGCCAGCTTCATCATGCCGCTGGTGCCGGTAATATGATCAGCCAGTGCCAGTATTTCCGGAGGGCATTCGGGATGGACCACTGTTAAAGCATCGGGATGCTGTTGCTGGGCCCGGGCAAAATCTTCAGCGCGCATCTCATCATGGGTATAACAGTACCCTTCCCACAGTATAATCTTTTTGTCGGTCTGCTCTGCGATGTACCGGCCCATGTTGCGGTCGGGAGTGAAAATAATCTCCTTTTGGGGCAGAGATTTAATTACCTGCAACACATTGGCGGAAGTGCAACAGATGTCTGATTCAGCCTTGACTGCGGCGCTGGTGTTTACATAACTGACCACCGCTGCTTTTGGATGTTTGGCCTTGAGGGCAATCAAGTCTTGTTCGTCTGCCATGTCTGCCATGGGGCAGCCTGCCTCAATCTCTGGCAACAGCACAGTTTTGTCCGGAGAGAGAATATAGGCGCTTTCCGCCATAAAGTGAACTCCGCAAAACACAATAACCTCAGCAGTGGTTGCGGCAGCTTGCTTGCTGAGTCCGTAGGAGTCGCCCACATAATCAGAGATATCCTGTACTTCCGGGCGCTGGTAAAAATGGCCTAAAATAACAGCGTTGCGCTGTTCCTTCAGACGGCCAATTTCTTCGATTATTTCAGCAGAAGTCATGTTTACGCCTCCCGTGGTTTTCTTAATTTTATCTTTTAGGCTTTACCTTGTCAATTTGACTTAAGAGCAGGGATTTGCCTTGAAAACAGCGAAGTAAGCGGAGGACTCAATGGAGGGATGGAGATGTTCAAGTCAATTTTTGATAACCCTGTTTCCGGGTCAATCGCCGGCTTAATGATAGCGTTGCTGGCTGTTATGGCTGCCTTTGGTCTTTACGTTTCTTCTCCGGAAAGTTTTGGGGAAACCGGTTTTTTTGTCGAACCGGAAGGGATATACTACCTGGCGGACAGTTGGACTATGAACTATGACTATTTGGAGATATCATTTTCTCCCGGAACTTTAATAGTACCCGGCTACAATCATGGCCGGATAACTGCTGTTCTTATCATTCCACCCGACGACAGCCCCGGGGAGTTTGCTTTTTCCTTCCCCGAAGAGGTTCGGGGGGATTTGCCCGACCGGTTGTCAGATTCAATGGGCCAGGCCCTGCTTATAATCAACTATGATGATTTTAAAACAATCATCCGTGACAGCGGCGACACCATATTGCTGCGGGCAGATGATGTGGATGTGCCAACCCGCTACCTGCTGCGGGAGTTTGAGCAAAGCAACAATATTCTCACCCATTACCGGTTTTTCGGGGCGGTCAACTATTTGTCGCCCCCATCGAAAACGGTGCTGCTTCAGCTTGAGGGCAACCGCACAGGGGTGCTTAACTATTACGAAGACACCATGGTCAGGCTCAAGGGCCTGGACATAGATTTGGAGTTTGAGCACCCTGAATTGGAAAAGCGGTTTTACCCTCCGCCCGGCTTTTTGCCCCGGGTGGCCAGCTACATGGTGCTGCTGACGTTGGGGGCAGCGGCAATGACCTTGGTGGCCACAGCCGGGCACACTCCTGAACAGCGAAAAATCACGGGTGAATACAACCCGTTATGGACAATGGCAGCTCTACTGACTGCATTTATCTACACCTGGTTAATGGTGCTTTATCAGTCATTGTTTCAGCCGGCAGCTGTGTGGATGGCAGTGCTCTGGGCCCTGCCACTGATCTTGGTCGGTGCCTGGGCAGTCCAAAGCCGCCTGGAACCGGAGTTCTTTGGCATTAAAAAGGAAGGGGTTGTGCTGGCAGTGGTTTTGGCCGTCGCCCTGGCAGTATTTCTGACCATTGGCTCCGCTTACCGATTCCCAGAGGGTATTGATTTTCCCGTGGGAATATTTGCAGCGATGATGATCGCCTCTGTGTTACGAGAGACTCTGCTCAGGGGTTTTTGCCAGCGTATTCTCGGGCACTGGCTCAATCCCTGGTTGGCAATTTTGCTGGTGGCAGTAGTATGGACTGCGGCAGTGGTGGTCAGCCAGTTGCCACTGGCCAGCGGAGAAAGCCTTTTTCTCAACATATTGGGCACTTTGGGCAAAGCCCTGTTGCTGGGATTTGTCTATCATCGAACCGGCCATGTCTTGGCCCCCGGTTTGTTGGCAGGGTTTTTGGCATTTTTCTCAGCCCATTTGATTTACTGAAATTCTTTGCCCAAACACAGTGCCGGCCCCTGAGGGCCGGCACTTTTGTTTAAAACAATCCGGTAATCGTTCCGTCTGACTGTATGTCCATCTGGTTGGCTGCCGGCTGCTTGGGCAAGCCGGGCATGGTCATTATGTCTCCGGCCAGGGCCACTAGAAAACCAGCTCCGGCAGAAACTTTCACTTCCCGGACGGTAACGGTAAAGCCCGTAGGACGTCCCAGCAGGGTGGGATCATCTGACAGCGAATACTGGGTCTTGGCCATGCAGATGGGCAACTTGTCAAAGTTGTTTCTCTGAAGCGCTCTTATGTTCTGTTCAGCAGCTCTGGTAAACTCCACATCATCTGCGCCATAAACTTCCTGGGCAATGGTCCTGATTTTTTCCTGGATGGTCTGCTCTACTTCATACAGCGGTTGGAAGTTTGATTTTTTGTTTTCCAGGATATCCAACAGGGCATTGGCAAGATCCATTCCGCCTTCACCGCCATCAGCCCAAACCTCGGAGAGGGCCTGGGGCACACCGGCTTTTTCGCACATCTCAGCAACCAGGGCCAGCTCTGCCTCTGTGTCGGTGGGGAAACGGTTGATGGCAACTACCAGGGGCACGCCAAACTTGTGGATGTTCTCCACCTGCTTCTCCAGGTTGCCAATCCCTGCTTTAAGCGCTTCCAGGTCTTCCTGGGCAAGGTCTTCCCTGGCAGCTCCTCCATGCAGCTTCAGGGCACGGACGGTGGCCACCAGCACTACGGCATCGGGCTTGAGCCCTGCCAGGCGGCATTTGATGTTGAAAAACTTTTCTGCTCCCAGGTCGCCGCCGAAACCAGCTTCGGTAATCAGGTAGTCAGACAGCTTCAGGCCCAACTTGGTGGCCATGACACTGTTGCAACCGTGGGCAATGTTGGCAAAGGGGCCGCCATGGATAAAGGCGGGGCCATTTTCCAGTGTTTGCACCAGGTTCGGCTTGATGGCATCTTTAAGCAGCAGGGCCATGGCTCCGTTGGCCTTGAGGTCGCCAGCGGTAACCGGCTCCCGCTTGGTGTTGTAAGCCACAACTATCTTGCCCAGGCGTTCTTTCAGATCTTCCAACCCGGTGGCCAGACAGAGTATGGCCATTACCTCGGAAGCCACGGTAATGTCAAACCCGTCTTCCCGGGGCACGCCATGGGCGCGGCCGCCCAGGCCCACCACTACATTACGCAGTGCCCGCTCATTCATGTCCATAACCCTGCGCAGAGCTATGCGCCTGGGGTCAATATCCAGCTGGTTGCCCTGGTGCAGATGGTTGTCCAGCAAAGCAGCCAGCAGGTTATGGGCAGTGGTAATGGCATGGATGTCACCGGTGAAGTGCAGGTTGATGTCTTCCATGGGCACAACCTGGGCATAGCCGCCACCGGCAGCTCCGCCCTTGACTCCCATGCACGGCCCCAATGAGGGCTCCCGCAAGGCAATGACGGCCTTTTTGCCCTGCTTGCGCAGCGCCTGGCCCAAACCAACAGTCGTAGTTGATTTCCCTTCTCCTGCCGGGGTGGGGTTGATGGCGGTTACCAGTACAAGCTTGCCATCGGGCTGGGACTGCAGGCGGTCAAAGGTTTCCAGGGAAACCTTGGCCTTGTACTTGCCATATAGCTCCAGATCATTTTCCGTCAGCCCGATTTCTGCCGCCACTTCGGTTATCGGTTTCATTTTTGCTTCTTGGGCGATTTGAATATCAGTCTTCATACTGTTCCTCCTTCATATCTTGTTTTCCAATACAGTTTTTCCATCCTTGATAACTTTCCAGGCATGGTTGACGCCAAAATGATAGGGCAGGTAGGCCTCATTGTCTGCATCGAACACTACCATGTCTGCCTTCTTGCCAGGTTCCAGGCTGCCGATGGACTCTGCCAGGCTCAGGGCATGGGCTGCATTGATGGTAACTGCTGCCAACACCTGGGCAGGTGTCAGGCCCAGCTTCAAACAGCCCAGTGTCATTATCAGCTGAAGGTTTTCTGTGGGGCAACTGCCCGGATTGTAGTCAGTAGCCAGCGCCAGGGCCACCCCCGCCTCCAGCATGGTTTTGGCGGGCGCATAACTGCCCGTCATAAGGTTAAAGGAAGTGCCCGGCAGCAACACTGCAACTGTGGAAGATTGGGCCAGTGCCTTGATGCCCTCATGGTCAGTGCACAGCAAGTGGTCTGCCGACACAGCACCCAGTTCAACGGCCAGTTGGGCACCGCCAGTGGGCGCCAATTCGTCAGCATGGATTTTCAGACCCAACCCCAGCCGGGCAGCAGCTTGAAGCACCCTGCGGGACTGATCCACGGAAAAAACGTGTTCCTCACAAAACACATCACAAAACTTTGAAAGGGCAGCGGCTTCCGGCAACATCTCTTCAATTACCTTGTCCACAAACACGTCGCTGTTTTCCTTGTATTCCATGGGTATGGCATGGGCGCCCAGAAAGGTGGGCACCAGGTCAACGGGCTGGCTGTTGTCAAGGGCTTGGATTGCCCGCAGTGTCTTCATCTCGGTTTCAGTATCCAGGCCGTAGCCGGTTTTGGCTTCCACCGTTGTTACTCCAAACCCCAACATTCTCCTGAGGCTTTTACTGCTTTGTTCAACAATCTGCTCCATGGATGCCTCTCTGTTTTGCCTGACGCTGTTAAGTATTCCACCACCGGCTTTGAGGATATCGATGTAGGGAACGCCCTCCAGGCGCATTTGGTACTCCTGTTCCCGGCTGCCGTAGTGTGCAACGTGGGTGTGGGGGTCCACCAGACCCGGTGTGACAAGCCGGCCCCCGGCATCAATCAGGGCCGTTTCGCCGCTCATCTCAATCTTGTTGCGAATCTCGTCTTCGGGGCCGACGGCAAGAATTTTGCCGTCGGCCACCGCCACAGCACCTTTATCAATCATGCCCAGGTTGCCCAGCTCTTCACCACGCTGGGGATGCTTGCTGTAGCCAGCCAATGTGGCCACCCGGGCATTTATCACAACAAGGTCCGCTTTATTATTCATCGCCGTGCAGCCGGTTTTCCAACACCTGTTCCGGCTTAAAGTCTTCCAGGCCCAGGTAGTACTCCAGTGTGCCCAACAAGGCAGCCTGGGGTACCAGCCCGATTATCTCTGTGCCCGCCAGGCTGACGCCATAGCGCTTGGCTTCCGCCCGGATAAGCTCCACTGCCCGGTAAAGGGGAGTTTCTTCAAAGTTAACCATGTTCATTGAGACCTGGACGATGCCGCGGTCTTCCAACATCACGCCCATGGCCTTTACCGCCTTGAGGCCGCCGCCGGCATGGCGGACATTGCGGGCAATGGCGTTGGCGATGTCAAGGTTGTCGGTGTTGAGGTTTACATTAAAGGCAACCAGGGGAGGGCGGGCGCCCACAGCAGTGGCGCCGCTTTGGGCATTAAATTCCACCGGCCCGAAGTCTGGTTTGTGGGCGGGATCCTGCAGGCGTTTTTCCAGGCCTTCGTATTGTCCCCGGCGAACCCGGGCAAGGTTTTTCCGCCCGGTGACCTGGGCGGCATTTTCGTACATGTAGACTGGTATTTTCAACTCACTGCCAATCTTTTCCCCTACCCTCAGGGCCAGCTCTACACACTCATCCATGGTTATCCCCTTGATGGGTATAAAGGGGATGACATCGGTGGCGCCCATGCGGGGATGTTCGCCGCTGTGCTTTGTCATGTCAATCAGCTCGGCCGCCTTTTGGCAAAGGGCAAAGGAAGCCTGCTCCACGCCCTTTTCCGTTCCCACAAAGGTGATGACAGAGCGGTTGTGGTCCGCATCAGAGGAGTAGTCCAGCAACTTTACTTCCGGAGTCTGCCGGACAACATCTACAATCTTTTCAACTACTTTCGAGTCACGTCCTTCACTTACGTTGGGTACACATTGGATAATCTGCTCCACCTTAATCCTCCTTAAGCATTGGTATTTTGATCCCGTGTCTCCGGGCAGCATCAACAGCCTGGGGATAGCCAGCATCCACATGCCGCATAACGCCGGTGCCGGGGTCGGTGGTCAGCACCCTTTCCAGTCTCTCACTGGCTTCGTCACTGCCGTCGGCCACAACCACCATGCCGGCATGCAGAGAGTAGCCGATGCCCACTCCGCCTCCATGGTGGACGGACACCCAGCTGGCGCCGGCCACTGAGTTGAGCAGGGCATTGAGGATGGGCCAGTCGCCGATGGCATCGCTTCCATCCTGCATGGCTTCAGTTTCCCGGTTGGGAGAAGCCACCGAACCGCAATCCAAATGATCACGGCCAATTACAATTGGCGCCTTGATTTTACCCTGGCGCACCAGTTCATTCATGGCCAAGCCAAACTTGGCCCTTTCGCCGTAGCCAAGCCAGCAAATGCGGGAAGGCAGTCCCTGAAAGCTGACTTTTTCCCGGGCCAGCTGAATCCAGCGGCACAAATGCTCCTGTTCAGGGAAGAGCTCCAACACCAAGTCATCAGTAACTGCTATGTCCTGGGGATCCCCCGACAGGGCCACCCAACGGAAGGGGCCCCGGCCCTCACAAAACTGCGGGCGAATATAGGCGGGGACAAAGCCGGGGAAATCATAGGCGTTTTCCACTCCTTCTTTCAACGCCTGTTCCCGGATGTTGTTCCCATAGTCAAACACTACAGACCCGGCTTGTTGCAGCTGCAGCATGGCCTTGACATGGGTTGCCATGCTGGACATGGAACGCCGGATATATTCTGAGGGATCAGATTTTCTCATATCCTCTGCTTCCCTCAGCGACAGGCCGGCAGGCACATAACCGCCCAGGGGGTCATGGGCTGATGTCTGGTCGGTGACCATGTCAGGTACAAAGTTCTTCTCAACCAGCTGGGGCAGTATCTCTGCCGCATTGCCCAGCAAACCGATGGAGAGGGGTTGTTTTTGTTCAACAGCCTGACGGGCACGGTTCAGCGCCTGGTCAAGGTCTGTTTCCATTACATCACAGTAGCCCGTTTCCACCCGGCGCTTTATCCTGGCTTCATCCACTTCCACCACCAGGGCAACTCCGCCATTCATGGTCACAGCCAGCGGCTGGGCACCACCCATGCCGCCCAATCCGGCAGTCAGCACCAGTTTGCCGGCCAGAGTGCCGTCATAATGTTGCCGGGCTGCTTCAGCAAATGTCTCAAAGGTGCCCTGCAGTATGCCCTGGGTTCCTATATAAATCCAGCTGCCGGCGGTCATTTGACCGTACATGGTCAGCCCCTTTTGCTCCAGTTCCCAAAACTTTTCCCAGGTTGCCCAGGCAGGAACCAACAGGGAATTGGCCAGCAGCACCCGGGGAGCCTGGCGGTGGGTGTGAAACACACCCACAGGCTTTCCTGACTGAACCAACAGAGTTTCGTCATCTTCCAGGGTTTTCAGGCATTGGATAATTGAAGCCAGGGCGTCATGATTGCGGGCCGCCTTGCCAGTGCCCCCATAGACAACCAGGTTTTCGGGGTCTTCAGCCACTTGAGGGTCCAGGTTGTTGAGCAACATCCGCAGCGCCGCTTCCTGCTGCCATCCTTTGCATTGAAGCTCGGTGCCCCGGGGGGCTCCTGTCATGGCCATAGTATCACTCCTCTTTGTTAAGTATAGCCGATATTTCTCCGGAATCCAAAAGTCCGGCCAAAGCAGAGATGTCCTCATGGAAGGATCGGTCTTGTTGCATGGCAGACACATGTGAACGCACGCAGTTATACAGCGCTTTTGCTGCGGGGCTCAAGTGGTCCACGCCCCGGAAGTCAGCCGCCTGGCAGGCACAAAGGAGTTCCATGGCCAGCACCTGGGTAAGATTGTCCAGCACCTGCCAGGCCTTGTTGGCCGCATTTGCTCCCATGCTGACATGATCTTCCTGGTTGCCCGATGAAGGTATGGAATCAACGCTGGCGGGGTGACAGAGCGTCTTGTTCTCTGAAGTCAGGGCGGCAGCCACGTACTGGACAATCATCATGCCAGAGTTGAGCCCGCCTTTATCGGTGAGGAAGGGCGGTAAACCATTGTTCAACTGGGGGTTTACCATCCGTTCAATTCTCCGCTCAGAAATGCTGGTGAACTCAGCAAGGGCAATGGCTGCCAAATCCAGCGCCAGCGCCAATGGCTGGCCATGGAAATTGCCGCCGGAAATGACGGTGTCATTTTCGGGGAAAATCAGAGGGTTGTCGGTGGCTGAATTGATTTCCGTTTCCAACACTTTGGCAACATAGTCCAACGCGTCAAGGCTGGCGCCATGGACCTGGGGCACGCAGCGCAATGCATAAGCATCCTGCACCCGCAATTGCCCCGGCCTGCTGGTCAGTTTGCTGCCAGCCAAAAACTTGCGAATGTTGGCGGCGCTGCGCCGTTGGCCATCGTGCTTTCTGACCGAGCTGAGCAGCTCAGAAAAGGCATCGGGAATGCCCCGCAGAATCTGACAGGTCAAAGCAGCAATGCCGTCGGCAGCCAATGCCAGACGGCGCGCCCGTTGAACCAACATCAGTCCCCGGGCGGCCATAAACTGGGTCCCGTTGACCAGGGCCAGCCCTTCCTTGGCCTCCAGCTGCAGCGGTTTTATGTTGGCCGCTGCCAAAGCCTGGCCAGCGGGCATTTCCCTGCCCTGGCAACAAGCTTTCCCCTCACCGATAAGAAACTGGCCCATATGTGCCAGTGGCACCAAATCTCCACTGGCTCCCAGCGAACCCTTGGATGGCACAACAGGCAACACATCCTGATTCAGGCAGTGAAGCAATGTGTCAACCAAGAGGGGGCGGACTCCAGAGTTGCCCAGCGCCAAAGCATTGGCCCGCAGCAACATCATGGCCCGGACTTCAGATGACGGCAGAGCCGGGCCCACCCCGCAGGAGTGGCTGCGGATCAGGTTATGTTGGAGGTCTGCAAGCTTTTCAGTCTCAATATAGACGTCACAGAATTTGCCAAAACCGGTGGTAATTCCATATACCGGTTTTTTCTGGCGAATCAGCTCCCCAACGTAGCGGTGAGAACATTCCATGGCCTGGCGGGCCTGGTCAGCCAATGCTGCTTCGGCATCACCCCGCGCCACTTCTTCAACTTTTTCCAGCGTCAAGTCGTGTCCATTAATTAGAATTTGCCGCCTCATGTTCTTTCCTCCTTTAGCAAGGTCAAGGGAAAGCAAAAGGGGGCGGTGTTGTGCGCGAACACAATTCCGCCCCCTTTCTATTCAGGAGTTCTGTGGAAATTATACATTTTCGTCCTTGTCATTGTCAACCGGCTCCGGCAGCGGTTTGCCACCCTTGGCCACGCCAGCAATTTCCTCAAATTCCTCCGCTGTCAGCGTTTCTTTCTCCAGCACAGCTCCGGCAACTGCATGCAGTCTCTCAATGTTGGCATTCAGCGTCTCTTCAGCACGTTTGAAGCAATCGTCCACCATGGCCCGGGTTTCCCGGTCAATGGCCGAAGCTATCTCTTCGCTGAAGTCCCGTTCCCGGCTGATATCTCTTCCCAGGAAGACCTGGCTTTGCTTGCGGCCAAAGGTCAAGGGGCCCAGCTGATCACTCATGCCATATTCCATAATCATCTGCCGGGCAATCCTGGTAACCCTCTCCAGGTCATCCTGGGCCCCGGTGCTTATTTCGTCAAACACAATCTTTTCTGCAACCCGGCCGCCCAGCATGAAAGCCAACTTGTCCAACAACTCCGACTTGGTGGCGATGTAGCGGTCTTCAGTGGGCAATGCCAGGGTATAGCCTCCTGCCCTTCCCCGGGGAACAATTGTCACCTTGTGTACGGGGTCTGTTTTTTCCAACAGATGGGCCATCAGCGCATGGCCTGCCTCGTGGTAGGCAACCAGCTCGCTTTCCTGTTGGGTGCGCAACCGGCTCTTCTTCTCCGGCCCGGCGATAACCCGGTCGATGGCATCTTCAAGTTCAGGCATGCCGATTTTGCGCAAACTGCGACGGGCAGCCAACAGCGCCCCTTCATTGATCATGCTTTCCAGGTCTGCCCCTGTAAATCCGGGTGTCCGGCGGGCAAGGACTTCCAGGTTAACATTTTGGTCCAGTGGGCGGGAGCGGGCATGGACCTTGAGAATCGCTTCCCGTCCCTTTACATCAGGACTATCAACTGTAATCTGACGGTCAAATCGCCCCGGCCTCAACAGAGCCGGGTCGAGAATGTCCGGCCGGTTGGTGGCTGCTATCATGATTATGCCTTCGTTTATGCCAAATCCATCCATTTCAACCAATAGCTGGTTCAGCGTTTGTTCTCGCTCATCATGGCCGCCGCCCAGGCCCGCGCCCCTTTGGCGCCCCACGGCATCGATCTCATCAATGAAAATAATACAGGGCGACTGTTTTTTAGCCTGTTCAAACAAATCTCTTACCCGGGAAGCGCCAACACCAACAAACATCTCCACAAAGTCCGAGCCGCTGATGCTGAAGAAAGGTACGCGGGCTTCCCCGGCCACCGCCCGGGCCAGCAACGTCTTGCCTGTGCCCGGCGCTCCATAAACCAAGACGCCCTTGGGGATTCTCGCTCCCAGTTGTATAAACTTGCGCGGGGAGCGGAGAAATTCAACGATTTCTTCCAGCTCTTCCTTGGCCTCATCAATGCCGGCCACATCTTCAAAGGTCACCTTGCTGTGGGTCTCCTGATGCAACTTGGCCTTGCTGCGGCCAAAGTTCATTACACGGTTGCCGCCTCCCTGGGCCTGTTGCATAAAGAAAAAGAATACAACTACCAGAAGAAGCAACGGCATCCAGCTGAGAATCGATATCCAAAAGCTTCCTTCGCTGGGGTCTTCAACGCTGTGTTCTATGCCCAGCTCTGCCAGCCGCTCGCTGACGCCGGCAGGATTGAGAACGGTAACGGCAAACATGGTGCCGTCTGTCAGTTCTCCAGTGACTTCATTGCCATCGATGGCAGCAGACACTACCCTGCCCTGTTCCATCATTCCCACAAACTGGGTGTAATTTATATCGGTGACTTCATCAGTAGGCAGGAGGAAGCCACCGCGAAATATTGCCATTGCAATCATGACAATAAATAATACGATAATCAGCTTGCGATAGTTGCTCAATACGCCCACCTCCTTTCAGGCTATCAGTTCATTTTAACACAGCACCCTGCAGCAAACAACTGAACTTAAATGTAAGCTTCGGGTTTTAGAATCCCTATGTACGGCAGGTTGCGAAACTGCTGGTCAAAGTCCAGGCCGTAGCCAACGACGAATTTATCGGGAATAACAAACCCGCAATAGTCAGGCTTGATTTTCACCTGGCGCCGGGAAGGTTTGTCCAGCAGCGAACAGATGGCCAGCGAAGCAGGGTCCCGGGAAAGCAGGTTGTTCCGCAGATAGTTTAAAGTAAGCCCGGTGTCAACGATGTCTTCAGCAATTATTACATGCCTTCCTTCAATGCCGGTTTCCAGGTCTTTGAGGATTTGCACCACACCTGAAGATTTAGTTGACGAGCCATAGCTGGACACCGCCATAAAATCCAGGGAAAGGGGACAGTCCATGGCCCTGATCAGGTCGGACACAAATATAAGCGCGCCCTTGAGCACACAAATTATCAGGGGGTTTTTGTCCCTGTAATCATCCTTGAGCTGGCTTCCCAACTGTTTTACTTTTTCCTGAATTTCTTGTTGGCTGATTAAAACCTCCTCGATTTGATCATGCATTGCCTTTCTCCTCTCCAACAGATATTTTTACATAAACTTTCCGGCAGTTGTCACCGGGCTGCAAAAACCGTTGACTCTTGACAAGGCCAACCACCCAGACAATCTCTCCCTGACAGCGAATAACAGGAAAGTCATCGCGCAACCAGCGGGGGATTTTTTTGTCGATCAGGTAGTCTTTCAACTTTTTGCTGCCTCCGGGCAGGGAAATGACATCTCCCTTGTGACGGCGGGTTACCTGCAATTCTTCCACCCCGGAAGGAAGCCAAAAACCGTGCCCTTCCGGCAAGCACTGCCAGTCTGTTTCCACTCTGACGCCCATGGCGGGGATTTCCAGCCGCCCGGGCACAACAACCCTTTCGTTAACCGGGAGTGGAGACGGGGGCTCGCTTCCAAAAGCGAGAGCAGTGTCCAGCCGATAGGCTTTCCCTCCCGGGACGTCCAAACTGCTGCCTGTTTCACTGTCTGCCAGGCCCAACACCGCATCCACGTGGCGGGACTCTGCCTCCCTGCCAAGGGCCCGGGCCACAACCCTGTAACGCAAGGCCGGGTCTAGATTCATCAAGCCATCCAGGGAAAGGCACAAAGGGGCGAAAGGCAGAGGGCTTTTAATCAAAACTTTTTCATATGCCTGCTGTTCCAGCTTCTCCAAATAACACTGGTCCCTTTCCACTATTTCCACTGCCTTGAGCACTGCCCGCTCAATCGCCGGGTTGAGCTCACGCATGGCTGGCAGCAGTTGGTGGCGAACGCGGTTGCGCATGTACTCCGTTTCCAGGTTGGTGCGATCTTCCCGCCAGGCTACATTGTGGGTTCGACAGTAATCTTCAATTCTTTGTCGTGTGAAACCCAGCAGCGGCCTGAACACTGCAACCCCGTTGCCAAGGGGCCGTCGTTCAGGTATGCCCCGCAGCCCCCGGCTGCCGCTGCCGCGAAGCAGGTTGAGGAGAAAAGTCTCTACCTGGTCATCGGCATGATGGGCGGTGGCCAACTTGACTGCACCTGCCTGCAGGCAAATATCAAGTAAGGCCTGGTAGCGGTGCCTCCGGGCAACATCCTGAATGGACTGTCCCTGTTTTTTGCTGATTTCAATGTCGACAACGGTGCAGGGAAGGCCCCAGTCATCAGCCCAGCGGCTGACAAAAGTTGCATCTTCATCGGACTCTTTGCCCCGCAACTGGTGATTGACATGGGCGATGTGGATGGGCGGGCCGCCCTCTTTGCTCCAACGCCCAAAAAGGTGGGCAAGGCACATGGAATCTGCCCCGCCGGAGATGGCCAGTACCACCCTCTCCCCAGGGGACACAAACTGTTCGGCGGCAGCAATAAATTCTTGGTACACTTTCTACCACCTTCCATTGAGCTTTTACATCCAACCCCAAAAACAAGAGAAAAGAAAAAGCCCCTGAGGGGCAAACTGCTGCCCAAAGCAACAGCAATATTGACATGGTGGGCGAAACAGGGCTCGAACCTGTGACCCCCTGCTTGTAAGGCAGGTGCTCTCCCAGCTGAGCTATTCGCCCATGGTTGCGGGGGCAGGATTTGAACCTGCGACCTCC
>PWLI01000005.1 GCA_003559415.1 Clostridiales bacterium
GAAGGAAGATTGCTTTACAGTGTAGGTGACCCCTACCATGTTACATATTGGCGCAGTTCTGCCAAACCGATTCAGGCGTTGCCGGTGGTGGAGTCGGGAGCGGCGGAAGCCTACGGCTTTATTGCCGCACATTTGGCATTGTTTTGCGCCTCCCACAGCGGCGAAGAGTTTCACACCCGGGCGGTGACGGAAATTCTCAAGGCCGCCGACCTGGATGCCACATTGCTCAACTGCGGGGTGCACATGCCCTATCATGCCGATACCGCCCGGCAAATGAATAAGCAGGGGCAGGAGGCGACAGCGGTGCATTGCAACTGTTCCGGCAAACATTCGGGAATGCTGGCCCTGGCCAAACACCGGGGATTTGACCTTGGTCAATATACCCAGGCAGACCATCCCCTGCAACAATTGGTGTTGGACTACATCGCAGACCTGGCCTGCTATCCCCGGGAGAAAATCATTCTCGGCATTGATGGTTGTGGCGTGCCGGTCCATGGCTTGCCGCTGTACAACATGTCCCTGGCATATGCCCGGTTGGCGCAGCCCCGGGATCTCGCTCCCGCCCGGGCCCAGGCTTGCAACACCATAACTTCCGCCATGCTGGCTCACCCGGAAATGGTCGGCGGTACTGACCGGTTTTGCACCGAACTGATGCGCAACACCGGCGGAAAACTTGTCGGCAAAGCTGGCGCCGCAGGAGTGTATAGTGTGGGGCTGCTGGACAGGGGAATTGGCATCTCAGTCAAATGTGAAGACGGAGCCGGCCGGGGCCGGGATCCGGCGGTGATGGAAGTGCTGGCCCAGATGGACATTTTGTCTGCAAGGGAGCTCAGCGCTTTGGAAAAGTTCCACAAACCCCAAAACAAAAACCATCGTCAAGATGTTTGCGGCCAAGTGCTGCCGGCTTTAAAACTGGAGAAGAGGTGATTGGGTTGAAGAGAGTTTACATTTCTGCAGACCTGGAAGGCGTAGCAGGAGTGGTCCATGCTGAACACACCCACCGGGACGGCCGGGAACACGATGCGGCCCGACGGCTGATGACTGCTGAAGTCAACGCCGCCGTGGACGGGGCGTTGGCGGGAGGGGCCACCGAAGTGGTGGTCAATGACTCTCATGGCAGCAGCATGAACCTTTTACCGGAAGAACTTCACACCAAGGCGTTGCTTGTCACCGGCACTCCCAAGCCCCTTTCCATGATGGAGGGTATTCAACAGGGAGACCATTATCACTGTGCCATGTTTGTCGGTTACCACTCTGCCATGGGACGCAGGGGTGTTTTGAGCCATACCTATGCCGGAAGCATTGTCCGGGAAGTGCGCATCAATGGCCGCATGATGGGTGAGACTGGGGTAAACGCCCTGGTGGCGGGACACTTCCGGGTTCCGGTCACGTTGGTGACCGGTGATAACCGGGTGTGCCAGGAAGCGGAAAAGCTGCTGCCGGGCATCGTTGCCGCCCCGGTCAAGGAAGCCATCGGACGCTATTGTGCCAGCGGCATGCATCCCCAGCGGGCCCGGGAGCTAATCAGGGAAAAGGCAAAACAAGCCATGGGCGCTTCACTGCAGCCCTTCAAGCTGGACAAGCCCTTGCGTCTGGAGCTGTCCTTTCTCAACAGCGGCCAGGCAGAGGCGGCATCGCTGCTGCCCGGTGTGGAGTGGATAGATTCAGTCACACTGGGCTGGACCGCCCCCGACGCCGAAACCCTTTTCCGTATCCTTCGGGTGCTTATAAACCTGGGGCGGGGTCTCTAAGTGTCGCTGGTTTCCGTCCGCCGTTGCCCTGATTACAAGCAGGAAAGAATAGACAGGGTTATTTCCGCCTGCCTGGCGGATGTTAAAGCAGAAGAGCTCTTCCAGCCAGGAGATACGGTGTTGCTGAAGGCGAACATACTGGGCGCCCGGCAGCCGGAAGAGGCGGTAACAACCCATCCGGAAATTATCGCCGCCTTGGCCCGTTGGTTTTTGCGCCGGGGAGCCAAAGTTTTAGTCGGGGATTCCAGCGGCGGTGTGGCCAGGAGCGGAGCCCGGGGCAATACCGACCGGGCCATGGAAATTTCCGGCATAGCTGCCGCTGCCACCGGGGCCGGCGCCACCCTGGTAAACTTTGATGCCGGCACGTCAACCTTTGTTTTCGGCGGGCTGGAGTGGGAAAAAGTGCTGGTGGCCCAACCTGTGCTGGACGCAGACCTGGTGGTTTCTGTGCCCAAGCTTAAAACCCACGGGTTGACACTGATGACTGCCGGGATTAAGAACATGTTTGGCATAGTCCCCGGCGCTGTCAAAGCCCAGTGCCACCGCATCGCCCCGGGCATTGACCAGTTCTGCCAGGGGCTTGTGGATGTCTTTGCCGCTTCTGGCACCAATCTGACGGTGTTGGATGCTGTTGAAGCCATGGAAGGTGAGGGCCCCAGCGCCGGCCGGGTAATCCGGCGGGAGTTGGTGCTGGCCAGCCGGGACACGGTGGCCCTGGATGCTGCTGCATGCCACCTGGCAGGCTGTTCGCCAGGCCGGGTGCGCACCACGGTTTTTGCCGCCCAGCGGGGCCTGGGCAACATGGATTTTCAATTGTCCGGAGATGAAGTGGAGGTAATGCCCTTCAAGCTGCCGCTGACCGGCATGACCGGCCCCTTGAGCGCCCGGGTTTCCGGGCCCTTCTTTGCCCTGTTGCGCCACTTGCCGGACATTGACCGGGAAACCTGTGTCAACTGCAACCTCTGCGTAACCAGTTGCCCGGTGGATGCCCTTGTTGCCGGCAACCCCACCCCTGGGCTGCGCGCTGCCAAATGCATCCATTGTTACTGTTGCCATGAACTCTGCCCCCATCGGGCCATTGAACTGGTGCCGGTCAACCCCCGGCTGGTCAGCGTGGTGGACTGGGTGCGAAATAGAAGGAGGACCCGAAGATGAATGCCCAACACAAAACCATAATTGAATTGGTGGCAGCCAGTCTCAACCTGGCAGCCGATAAAGTCGAAAGCACAGTGGCACTGTTGGATGACGGCAACACAGTGCCCTTTATTGCCCGTTACCGCAAAGAGGTCACCGGCGGCATGGATGAGGAACAACTCTTTGCCCTGGAACAGCAGATTGCCTATCAGCGCAACCTGAGCCAGCGCAAACAAGAGGTCATCCGTTCCATAGACCAGCAACAACAGCTTACACCGGAGCTGGAACAGGAGATAAACCAGTGCACCAAGCTTCAACAGGTGGAGGACATCTATCGCCCGTACAAGCCCAAGCGCAACACCCGGGGCAGCAAAGCCCGGGATGCCGGCCTGGAGCCCCTGGCCCGGGAGATACTTTTGGGACAAAAAGATCCCCGGCCCTTGGCTGAACAGTACATGGCGCCGGGGTTTGAAGATGTGGATGCAGTCATCCAGGGCGCGATGGACATCATAGCCGAAGAGTTCTCCGATTTGCCGGACAACCGGAAAATCGCCCGGCGGCGCACCTGGGACAAGGCGGTGCTGACAACAGAGGCAATGGATGCTCCCAGCGAGTCACCCTATGAGATGTACTATGAATACAGCGAGCCGGTGGCCAAGTTGCCGCCCCATCGGGTGCTGGCCATCAACCGGGGAGAAAAGGAAGAAGTGCTCAGCGTTTCCTTGCAGTTTGATGGGACCTATCTTTTGGAAGAGCTGTGGCGCAAAAACTATGACAACACCGGCCAGCACGGCCGGCAACTGGTGCGCCAGGCAATGGAGGATGGTTATCACCGGCTGTTGGCCCCGGCGGTGGAAAGGGATGTCCGGCGCCAGCTTACAGACATGGCTCAGGAGGCCGCCTGCAAGCTGTTTGCCAGCAATCTCCATTCCTTGTTGCTTCAACCGCCCACCCGGGACCGGGTGGTGCTGGGCATCGATCCGGCTTTCCGCACCGGCTGCAAGCTGGCAGTGGTGGATGCCACCGGCAAGGTGCTGGACATCGACGTCGTCTATCCCACCCCGCCCAAGAGCCAGGTGGAACAGACTGTGGGGCGGCTGAATCAGCTGGTTGACAGATACAATATAACTGTCATCGCCATCGGCAACGGCACCGGCAGCCGGGAGACGGCAGAGGTGGTGGCCCAGGTGGTGGCTCGGCACCCGGGCGTTGCCTATACAATCGTCGATGAGGCGGGGGCGTCGGTCTATTCCGCTGCCCCGGTGGCCAAGGAGGAATTTCCGGAACTGGATGTGGCCCAACGCAGCGCCATCTCCATCGCCCGGCGGTTGCAGGACCCCCTGGCGGAGCTGGTCAAGGTCCCGCCCCAGGCCATCGGCGTCGGCCAGTACCAGCATGACGTTGACCAGAAGGAGCTGGCCCGCCTGCTGGGCCAGGTGGTGGAAACCTGTGTCAACCAGGTGGGCGCGGATTTGAACACCGCTTCCGCCCCCCTGCTGTCATATATCGCGGGGATCAAGCCGGCGGTGGCCCGGGAAATTGTGGCCTGGCGACAGCAACAGGGTTCATTTGCCAACCGCAGCCAGTTGCTGGGCGTGCCCCGGATGGGCGATGCCACCTTCAAACAGTGCGCCGGGTTTTTGCGTATCCGCCAGGGGGACAACCCCCTGGACAATACATCGGTCCACCCCGAATCCTATCCCGTGGCCGAGCAATTGTTGGGCCTGTGCGGCTATTCCCTGTCAGACTTGGCCAACCGGGGAGGGGTGCCGGATTTGCACAAGGCCCTGCCCGGGTCAGTAAAGAATTTGGCCCAGAAACTGGGTGTGGGCGAGCCCACCCTGAGAGACATCATCGCAGCCCTGGAAAAACCATCCCGGGATCCCCGGGACAAGATGCCCGCCCCCCTGTTCAGAGAAGGGGTGTTGACGCTGGAAGACTTGAAAGAGGGAATGGTGCTGGAGGGAACGGTCCGCAATGTCACAGACTTCGGTGCCTTTGTGGACATCGGCGTCAAAGAAACCGGCCTGGTACACATATCGGAGTTGGCCGACAAATACATCAAGCACCCCCTGGAAGTGGTAAAGGTGGGGGACAACATCACCGTTCGGGTTATTGGCGTTGACCTCCGCCGTGGCCGGATTGCCCTTTCCCGCAAGGCCGTCAACTGAATGCTTGCCCAAGCTTCCCCTTTAACATAGAATATAGGTAATCTAATACAGGCAGCCTTGGCTGCAGCAAGGAGAAAGCAATGGCCAAACTTTTTGACACCCATGTCCATCTGGACCATCCCTGGATTGCTGACCAGCTTGATGATGTGCTGGCGGAAGCAAAAAAGGCCGGGGTGGCAGCCATGGTCAATGTGGGCGTAGACGCAGAGACCTGTCACAGCTCCGTAGCCCTGGCCACCGCCCATGCCAACATCTGGGCCAGCGTCGGCCTGCACCCCACCCGGGCCAGCCAGTGGATCCCCGAGTATGGGAAAATGCTGGAGGAGTTAATCCAAAGCCCCCGGGTTGTGGCGGTGGGTGAGACGGGTTTGGATTACTACAAGGACCTTTCTCCCCGCAACGTCCAACAGGACGTCTTTCGCCGCCAACTGCAACTGGCCTGTGAGCATGAGCTGCCAGTGGTAATCCACACCCGGGACGCGGTGGAGGAAACGCTGAAGATAGTCAGCGAGTTCACCCCCCTCCCCGGCGGTGGCCTGATGCACTCCTATCCCGGCCAGTTGGGTGAGGCCAAAGAGTTCGTCAACCTGGGGCTGATGATTGCCCTGGGCGGCCCCGTTGTTTACCAACCCCATTCCCAGGAGGTGGCCCAATGGGTGCCGCTGGATGTGTTGGTGCTGGAAACCGATTGCCCCCGGCCCTGGATAGTGGAGCACCCCTACGGAGACCAACCCAACCAACCCCACTTTATCCGGTTGGTGGCAGAAAAAATTGCCCAAATCAAAGCGATTCCACTGGAGCAGGTGGTGGCAGCAACATGGGCCAACGCTTGCGCCTTCTATAACATTCAAATCGAAGGAGGAGAAAAATGAACACCAAGCAAATTATGGATTTGGCCCTGGAATTAGCGGGGATTACAGAAGTCCCCGAAGACTCGGGCATCATCGTCCAAGGAGAAGGGATAAAGAAACTTTGCATCGGCGTGGACATGGAAGCGGCAGAGATGCTTATTGCCCGGGAAATTGGCGCCGATGCCGTCATCACTCACCACCCGGTGGGGGGAGCGCCTCGCATCAACCTTTTCAAGGTGATGCAAAAACAAATTGACCGCATGGTGGAAGCGGGCGTGCCGGTGAACAAAGC
>PWLI01000151.1 GCA_003559415.1 Clostridiales bacterium
CCCGGGTCAGCGGCCTGGGCCTGGACCCGGTGGAGAAAAAACCCTTCTATCACTTCCTGCCTGGCCAACTGGTGCTTTCGGCAGGCGCTCCTGGTTGCAACCTGGACTGCGGGTTTTGCCAAAACCACCAAGCCCGGGATGGGAAGTGGCCTGTAAGGGACATGGGTCCGGAAGAGCTGGTTGAACTGGCATTGTCGTTCAAGCATCAGGGAAACTGCGGCATCGCCTGGACATATACCGAGCCGCTGGTGTGGTACGAATATGTCCGGGACTCGGCGGAACTGGCCCGGGCCCAGGGGCTGAAGACAATGTTGGTGACCAACGGCTATGTCAACCCCGAACCCTGGCAACAGCTGCTGCAACACATTGATGCGGTCAACATTGACCTCAAGGCCTTCGACCCCGGGTTCTACCAGAAACATTGCCGGGGCACGCTGGAGCCGGTGCTGGCCAACATAGAGGCCGCTGCGGAAATGTGCCATGTGGAAGTGACCACCTTGCTGATTGAAGGGGTCAACAGCGATACCAAGCAAATGCGGGAACTGTTCAGGTTTCTGGCCCACATCAACCCGGAAATCCCGTTGCACATCAGCCGCTACTATCCCGCCCGCCACTGGACCCAACCGGCCACCGATCCGGGCCTGTTGCTGGATCGGGTGGAAATGGCCCGGGAATGGCTTCACCATGTTTATGCCGGCAACCTGCCCGCTCATCGCCTGGACACCCGCTGTCACCACTGTAAAACGCTGCTGGTCGGCCGGTATCCTGTGGAAGTATATCTTAACGATGGATGTTGCCCCCGCTGTGGGAACAAGCCATATATAAAAACGCAAGAGGAGTGATAGACATGAACAAGCGAATCGTTGTTGCCCTGGGCGGCAACGCCATTCAACCTCCGGGAGTTCCCGCCACAGCGGAAAACCAATTTGCAGCTGTGAGGGCCACCTGCCAGCACCTGGCAGAAATGATCCGCCTGGGCTACCAGGTAATTGTCACCCACGGCAACGGCCCCCAGGTTGGCAACATTTTGTTGCAAAACGAAGAGGCCAGGGATGTGGTCCCACCCATGCCTCTGGATGTGTGTGGAGCCCAGACCCAGGGGTTTATTGGCTACATGATTCAACAAAGCATGGGCAACACATTGCCTGAGGTGACGGTGGCCAGTGTTGTGACCCAGGTTGAAGTAAGCCCCCTTGACCCGGCCTTTGACCGTCCCACCAAGCCCATCGGCCCCTTTTACACCCAACACGAAGCTGAAAAACTGGAAAGGGAGAAGGACTTTGTCATGGTGGAAGACAGCGGGCGGGGCTGGCGGCGCGTGGTGCCTTCCCCCACCCCCCTGGCCATTGTGGAAAAGGAAGCGATTTCCACTTTGCTGGCCGCCAACATGTTGGTCATTGCTTCCGGCGGCGGTGGCATCCCGGTGGTCAGAGACAGTGAGGGCAGATTATCTGGCGTTGAAGCTGTCATCGACAAGGATTTGGCAGCGGAGAAACTGGCTGCCGATGTGGATGCCCAGGAGCTGATGATCCTTACCGATGTGGATGCAGTGGCAATCAATTGGGGCACACCCCAACAGGAATTTTTGGGAGAACTGTCGCTGCAACAGGCCCGCAATTTCCAGCGCCAGGGCCATTTCAAGGCCGGCAGCATGGGCCCCAAAGTTGAAGCGGCCTGCCGCTTTGTGGAAAACGGCGGTGAAACCGCCATCATTGCTTCGCTCTCTTCAGCCCTGTCGGCACTGCAAGGAAATGCAGGAACCCGGTTTGTCGGCTGAGAATAATATAAAAAGGAAAGGAGAGTTTTAAATGGCGTACAACCTGAAAGGACGACACTTCCTCAAGCTTTTGGACTTCACAGCGGAAGAAATTCAGTTTCTGCTGGACCTGTCTGCCGATTTGAAAAAACTTAAGTATGCCGGGATTCGTCCCCGCAACATGGAGGGCAAGAATGTTGCGTTAATATTTGAGAAACCCTCCACCCGCACCCGCTGTGCTTTTGTGGTGGCTGCTGTTGATGAAGGAGCCCACCCAGAATACCTGGGCAAAAATGATATCCAGCTGGGTAAAAAAGAATCAGTTGCCGACACCGCCCGGGTGTTGGGCAGGATGTTTGATGGCATTGAATTCCGGGGATTCAAACACGAAACAGTGGAGGAACTGGCCAAGCATGCCGGCGTTCCCGTTTGGAACGGCCTTACCGACCAGTTCCATCCCACCCAGATTCTGGCCGACTTTCTGACCATCATCGAACAAAAGGGCCGCCTCAAGGGCATCAAGTTTGCCTACTGTGGCGACGGCCGCAACAACATGGCCAACTCTTTGATGATTGGTTCTGCCAAGATGGGCCTGGATTTCCGCATTGTCGCCCCCGCCGGCCTGTTCCCGGACAAAGAGCTTGTCAGGCAGGCAGAGGAAATGGCGGCTGAAAGCGGTGGCAGCATTACCCTTACCGAAGATGTTTCCAAGGGTGTAAAAGACGTGGATGTAATCTATACCGATGTTTGGGTGTCCATGGGCGAAGAAGAACAGTTTGCCCACCGCGTGGACATGCTCAAGCCTTACCAGGTCAACAGCGACATGCTGAAAATGGCTGCCCCCGACGTTACATTCCTTCACTGCCTGCCTGCCTTCCACAACCGGGAGACAGAGGTGGGTGAAGATGTATACCAGAAATACGGTGTGGGTGAAATGGAAGTAACCGAAGAAGTGTTTGAAGGCCCCCACTCCAAGGTATTTGACCAGGCAGAAAACCGCATGCATACTATAAAAGCCGTCATGGTTGCAACCATCGGCAAGTAGAAATCCTCCCAGGGGATCACTCCATATGGAGCTAAAATAGTTAGGAGGAACATTATGGGAAAGAAAGTTGTTATCATGGGAGCTGCCGGCCGGGATTTTCACAACTACAATGTTTACTTCCGGGACAATGAAGATTACCAGGTGGTGGCCTTTACCGCCGCCCAGATCCCCGACATCGAAGGAAGAGTCTACCCCCCGGAATTGGCTGGTAAACTTTACCCCCAGGGCATTCCCATCCACGCTGAAGAGGACTTGCCCAAACTGATTGCTGAACACGGAGTGGAACAGGCAATATTTTCCTACAGCGACGTCCCCCATACCTATGTAATGAATCGGGCGTCCGTCGTTCACGCCGCCGGAGCTGACTTCCGCCTGCTTGGGCCCAACTCCACAATGTTGAAGGCGAAAAAGCCGGTGGTGGCCGTGACAGCGGTGCGCACCGGTGTGGGCAAAAGCCAGACCACCCGCAAGGTTTGTGACATTCTGAAAGCCATGGGCAAAAAGGTCGTGGCCATCCGCCACCCCATGCCCTACGGTGACCTGACAGACCAGATTTGCCAGCGCTACGAAACCTATGATGACCTGGACAGGTATCAGTGCACCATCGAAGAGCGTGAGGAATATGAGCCCCACATTGACCGGGGAATTATAGTCTATGCCGGCATAGACTACGAAAAGATACTGTCTGAGGCCGAGAAAGAAGCGGATGTGATTGTCTGGGACGGCGGCAACAACGACATGGCCTTTTACAAGGCAGACATTTACATCACGCTGGTGGCCCCCCACCGCGCCGGACATGAACTGAATTACCACCCCGGTGAAACCAACCTGCGCCTGGCCGATGTCGTGGTCATCAACAAGATGGAAACGGCCCCGCCGGAAGGGATTAATCAGGTGAGGGAGAGTATTGCCTTTGCCAATCCGGACGCGGTGGTAATCGAGGGCGCCAGCCCCATCTTCATTGAAGACAATGAAAAGGTAAAGGGCAAGCGGGTGCTGATTATTGAAGACGGCCCCACCCTGACTCATGGTGAAATGGCCTATGGCGCCGGTGTTGTAGCCGCCCGCAAGTTTGGCGCCGCCGAGATGATCGACCCCCGTCCCTGGGCTGTTGGCAGCATCAAGGACACTTTTGCCAACTATCCACACATCGGGGCGTTGTTGCCGGCCATGGGTTATGGCGACAAGCAAATGCGGGAGCTGGAACAGACCATCAACAACACTGAGTGTGACCTGGTGATCAGCGCCACGCCGATTGACCTGACCCGCATCCTCAAAATCAACAAACCAGCGGTCCGGGTGCGCTACGAGCTTCAGGAGATAGGCAGCCCCACCCTGGAAGATGTATTAAAAGATATTTAACCGCCAGAGGGCCTTCCATTTGGAAGTCCCTCTTTTTATGCTTTTGTTGTGATTAAGCTGCCCCCCGGCAAAAAGTGCCGGGGTTTTTCTTATGTTCTTTACTGATAAGTGTAATGCTTTTTACCGAGGGAAAACGATAGTTTCGGGGAAGTATTGTAACGAAATCAAGCGCTTGAATCATTTATGATACACGGAGGTGGTCGGCAAAGTCGGGTAAATGGCAACTCTTTATGTCTACTAACAAGAAATGGGGTGTAATTTTGGATGCAGGTATTGTAAGTTACGGGGTTTCTGTTCCCCGTTGCAGGTTAAGCGTAGATGAAGTGTTAAATGTTTGGCGCAACACACACAAACAGATACTAAAAAGGATGGGCTATGATGAGCGCGGAGTGCTTTATCCAGACCAGGACACCATTACATTGTCAGTCGATGCTGGTGTCCAGGCACTTTCCCGCTGTCAGCTGCAGCCCCAGGAAATAGGGGCACTGATATTGGGGACGGGAACCAACCCCTACAGCACCAAGGCGTCGGTAACAGTAATCGCTGAAGCCTTGGGCTTAAGAAAGGATATTATTTCTTTCGACCTGCAGTTTGCCGGCAAATCCGGGACTTCTGCAATTATTGCGGCCTTGGCAATGGTAAAGAGCGGGCAAGTCGATTATGCCATAGCTATCGGTGCTGACACCATCAACCGTCATATCCCTCCGGGGCACCTTTTGGATTATGGCGCTTCTGCCGGAGCGGTGGCATTTGTTATTGGCAAGGAAAACATCATAGCTCCCATAGTTGGCCATGCTTCTTATGCCCAGGATCAGAACGATATTTTCCGTTTGGAGGGCGAACGGTATCTACAGGTTGGTTGCGGTGTTAAGGGTTATGCCTATGGATGGGGGATTCCCGACAACATGGTTGCTGCCGGACAGGCCCTTTATAAAAAGCTGGGCATATCCAGTGAAGATGTGGATGACTGCGCCTTGCACCAAAACAGTTTGATTGCCCCGATGTTTGCCAGCAAGCCGCTGGAAATAGACTTCAAGGAGCAGGTATTCCCCCATGTATACACGCCTAAAATCGGGGACTGCGGGGCTGCCTCGTGCCTTATTCCCCTGGCCGGGATATTAGACAAAGGTGAAGCCGATCGCCGCGTTCTTGTTGGCTCCTTTGGAAGCGGTGCGGGGAGTGACTTCCTCTACTTGGAAACTGCACCTGAATTAGAGCAGTTCCCCAACAAAAAAGATACTCTGGCTGAAATGTTGGAAGACAAAATAATGCTTGACTATGGAACGGCCCAAAAGTACGAATATAAATATTTGCGGCCACTTTCTTTGGTCACAGGTAACCTTTAGGAGGTGCAGCAAATGGCAAAGAACAGAAAAGTCATGTTAATTGGTGCAGCTATGACAAAACCCATCGGTAGAGATTTCCGCGACTATCGTCAGCATGCTGCAGAACCGTTTTTTTGGGCCCTGGATGAGTTGGAGCTTAAGCCCAAAGACATTGAAGTAATCAGTGTTGGGTATAATGAGCGGACGACTCCTGACGGCGCAATATCACCAATAATGTCTGATGTCTTAAGCGGCCTCAACGCTCCCGTAATCCCCGTTTCCGCCGCATGTGCCGGAGGCGGTGTGGCTGCCTGGAACCTATACCATTACATTTCTTCCGGACGTTATGACATTGGTGCCTGCGTGAGTTACTCGCAAACAGAAGCTTTCTACCCCGGTGAAACCGCCAATGCTCTGGGCAATTTTACAGACCTGGACTTTTCCCTGGGGTTGACTCACTTCCATTACAGCTTTATGCGAGAGAAATATTATCAGCAAAAGTACCAGAAGGGTGACTTGACGGCAGAAGCTCACTGGGCCCGGCAGGACCACTGGTACGGACGCAGGAACCCGGAAGCTGTAACCTACGGCAGTCC
>PWLI01000105.1 GCA_003559415.1 Clostridiales bacterium
AAGCATGCCTCCCTCTTTGCCAATGCCTCTACGGAGGCATTTTTCTTTGCATGCTTTACTTTGTCGGATAAAAGGTGCACAATTGGGTTAAGAAA
Source organism: Clostridiales bacterium (assembly GCA_003559415.1). Lineage (GTDB taxonomy): Bacteria > Bacillota > Proteinivoracia > UBA4975 > PWLI01 > PWLI01. The sequence continues at coordinate 96 of PWLI01000105.1, forward strand.
TGTTCAGGGAGTGAGAACATGGAAAACAAAGAGCTGGACAAACTGAAACGCCAGGTTCAGGCTTTGAACAAACGGGTTGACCAGCTGGAAAAACAGCTGGGCCAGACCCCGCAGGAAAAGCCGGTTGCCAAGACCAAAGTCCAAAAACCCAAGGATCCCGATGCAACACGGGAAGGTTGGGAGCAGCGCATTGGCGGCACGTGGTTTTTGCGCCTGGGTGTGGTGGCGATTATTTTCGCACTGGCCTTCTTTTTGCGCTATGCCTTTGAACAGGACTGGATAAATGAGTACGGCCGGGTTGCAATTGGGTTTGTTTCAGCAGCTTTGTTGCTGGCGGCCGGCGAATTTTTCCGGCGCAAACGGGAAATGCCCCGGTTCGGAGCAGGCCTCAGCGGGGCAGGGGTTGCCGCTTTGTATGTGACGATATATGCCGGTCATGCCTTTTATGGGTTTTTTGCATCGACTCCATCCTATGGGATGATGATTGCTGTCACGATGTTTGCAGTGGGCTTGTCTTTATGGTATAAGGCCGCGTCCATTGCGGCGCTGGGATTGTTGGGTGGCTACCTGACTCCCCTGTTGGTTGGCGGAGAGGGCACCTACCTGGGGCTGTACACGTATGTGATTATCCTCAATCTGGGAGTGCTGGCGATTATAGCTCGTCAGCGCTGGGAGGGCCTGAGCCTGATAGGCCTTGTGTTCTCCTATCTTCTGTTTAGTGTTGGCATGGCCCTGGACTACACAGAGGAGTTGCGCCTGGCATTCATGCTGTTTTTGTCGCTGTTCCATCTGTTTTTCATGGCGGGCGGAATGCTGACAAACCTGCTGCAGCGTCAATCCCGGGGGCCTACCATTGCCGGTTCAATCATTTCCTCGGTTTTGTATGTAATCTTTGCGTCGGTAATACTCTGGGAGCATGAGTACATCCTTGCTGGTGTGCTGGTGGCCTGGGGCATGCTCTGCCTGGGCCAATTCCTGGCGTTGCGTTTCTGGCGAAACCGGGACTACCCCCTGGCCAACGTCATGCTGATTTTGAGCTTTGCCTATCTTACAGTCGCAGTCCCCATCGGCTTGGTGGCTGGCTGGATTACCGCTGCCTGGCTGGTGCTGGCGATGGCGCTGATTGGGTTGGGTTTGCGGCTGGATTACGGCGGCGCCCGGGCCTGGGGCTATGTGGTTCTGATTTTCACTTATTTCCGGTTGGCTTTCCTGGATTTATCGCTGTTTGACTATGTCTATTGGTTGGAGTATTCGACCCCCTGGGCCGGGCGTCTTCCCCTGTTGTTGATGGTTGCAGCGGGCAGCTTGGTACTGACCCGTGTGCTTTATAACAGCCGTGTGGCAAAGCCGATTGAGAAGGGCCTGGGCAGCGTTTTTCTGGTGCTGGCAAACCTTGTGGCATTGTCTGGCGTGCTCAAGGAGTTCTCCCGCTATTACCACTGGTTGGCCGTGGAGTCTCCTGATGGTATGTGGTGGGTGTATCGAAATACTGCCTGGAGTGTGACCATGGGGCTGCACGGGCTGCTGTTGGTTACGGTGGGAATATGGCGTCAATTCCGGCTGCTTCGCCTGCTGGGTATTGGTCTTCTGCTTTTTACGGTGGCCAGGGTACTGTTGGTGGACATGGTCGGTGTGGACACAATCTGGCGGGTGCTGACCTTCTTTGGCACCGGGGTGATGCTGCTGCTTGCTTCCTATCTTTATCAGCGCTTTGTCAATCCACAACCGAAAAAGGAAGAAGAATAAGATATTTGTGAAAGCCGGGATTTCCCGGCTTTTTTGTGTTTTAAGAAGGATTTCGACATGTTCAGACAGAAATTGTTGCTACGACAATAAATGTCAGGGGGGATTTTGTGAACTACGAAAAGTTCTCCAAGGCACAGCGCCTTATGTTTCTTTACAACCTGTTGCTTCAGGGAGAAACTCTTGTCGCTGACCATGTAACCAGTATGTTTGCCATAGACAAACGCACTTACCAGAGGGACATAAATGAGCTGAAGGCTTTTTTTGCCGATGCCCATACCGGCGGCACGGAGCTGGAGTATGTAAAGGGACAGGGGCACAGGGTAAAGCACTGTGATGTGATGTGCCTGACCAAGCAGGAAGTGATGGTGTTGGCCAAGATTCTTCTGGAATCCCGGGCATTTCCCCGGGAAGAAATGAACAGCATGCTGGACAAGCTGATGCGCCTGTGCGATCCCCGCCATAAAAAAGCCGTTCAGGAGGCGGTTCTCAACGAGCGATTCCATTACCGCCCTGTTGTCCATGGCAAGGTGTTGTTTGACATGATATGGGAGATCAACCAAGCTATTCAACAACGCCGCCTGGTTGACTTGAACTACTATAAGACAGGTGAACAGCAGCCTGTCAGCCGCCGGGTTGAACCGCTGGCAATTATGTTCTCAGAGTATTACTTTTACCTGATTGCCAACCACCATGACAGGGACTACCCTTACCCGGCTATTTTTCGCCTGGACAGGGTGGAAAAATACACAGTGGCTGAAGAGCGGTTCCGCCTGCCGTACGCCGACCGGTTTGAGGAAGGAGAGTTCCGCAAGCGTGTCCAGTTCATGCAGTCCGGAGAACTGACGACGCTGCGGGTGGTTTATCGGGGAGATTACCTGGAAGCGGTGTTGGACCGGTTGCCCACCGCCAAAATCATCCGGCAGCAGCCAGGAGAGGTGGAGCTGGAGGCAAAGGTTTTCGGCCGGGGTGTGGGCATGTGGCTGCTAAGCCAGGGAGACAGCATGGAAGTAGTTGCACCGCTGGATTTTCGCCAGCAGATGCACGACACCATTTCCAGCATGCTCAAGAGGTATCAGTGATCTCTCTTTACTGACAGGGCATAAAAAGGTATAGTAGATTTATCGCTAAGAGGAGGAGGCCGTATGGAACAGGGTATTGTAGCTGTATTTGTTTTGTTGTTGCTGGCAGGCATTGTACAATGTTTTCTGGGACGGCGCCTGGTTGTGCTGTCCATGGCGATTACAGGCTTCTACGTCGCAACTGTCCTGGTGGCACTGTCTGTTTTCTATGTATTGGAGTTTGAAAGCCAGGTGTCAATACTGGTCGGTTTGGCCGGTGGTGTGCTGGGAGGGCTTTTTGCAATCATGTTCTACCACCTTTCGCTGGTTCTGCAGGGATTGGCGGTAGGCGCCTTGTTTGCTTACATAGTTGCCGACATGTTTAATGCCGAAGCTTCTGTCGCAGCGGCACTGATGGCAGCGATTGGTTTGGCTGTCGGCATCTCTTCGCTGGTATGGCGACGCTGGAGTGCAATTGCCGTAACTGCCTTCATCGGCCCCTTTATCGTGTTGCAAAGCTTTGCCCAGTTGACCACAGGGTTTAACGCTGAAACGCTGGTGACCATACCCCAGTGGCAAGGGTTTTTGGTGTGGTCACTGCTGATGGCTGGCGGGATCTTTGTCCAGCACATGTATACCTCTGAGCTTAACTTTGGCCGTCTGGCGGGGATAATAAAGAAAAAGGTGCTGCAGGTTGTGAAAAAGGATAAAGCGGACGACTATGAACAGCAAGAGTTCTACACCCACGACAAGGGGAACGAATAGCTGAAACCAAAAAGGACGGCCATGGCCGTCCTTTCTTAGTGTTGTTGTTCTGCCTGCTGGAGTTTTTCCTTGGCGTCTCTCAGCGCTTGCGAGGCAGCATCCATAGCTTGTTCAATAGTATATTTATTGCCCTGGTAAGTCAGGGTCTTACCGTTAAGTTTTTCATCTGCCATGGCAGAAAAAGCTTCATTTGCATAAGGGCCAAGAAAGTCCAACATGCGGCGCATTCTGTCCATGTCCAATTGGCCCAGAGTGGCTACAGCTTCGGGAGCTGGTATGCGGGGTACCCCTGCCGCTTTTTGCATAAGGTCAATTAAATCATAATTGCTACGCAACGCCTTGACCAGCACCTGCCGGTAGGTGGTTGTGCCGTCGGGCATGGTTTTATCCAAATGTGACTGCGACCAATTTTGCAATACGACTGTAAAATCGGAAACGGTGGAACGGTAGCCGTTGATTAGGTTTTTACTTGCGCTCATGTGCTTCACTCCGCATTAGATGGATATACTTCGTGTACCTATATTTATACTAGCATTCCCGTGGAAGAAGTAAAGATTTGTCACTTAAAAGTAATGAGAATAATATATCCACAGCAACATTTGTTGGCAGCCCATCATTTATGCTGTACAATGAAACAAGCAATGTCGAGCATCCGGGGGAAACAGCATGTATAAATGGAGCAATCTTTTTTTGCATTTTTTGCTGATAATTGTCCTGCTTACAGGCACTGTGTCGGCCCGGGAAGTCAAGCCGCCTGAGCCGAAAGCGGAGGCATACCTGCTGGTGGAAATTTCTTCCGGTAAGGTGTTGTCTGCCCACAATGAGGATGAGCGGCTCTATCCCGCCAGTACAACCAAGATGCTCACTGCCCTCTTGGCGATTGAACTGGCAGCTTTGAATGAGATGGTTACTGTCGGGGAAGAGATTGATAAAGTTGGCCCCGGCAGCAGCCGGGCCCGCCTGCGGCGGGGTGATGTTCTGACGGTTGAGCAGTTGCTCTATGCGTTGCTGCTCCCCTCAGGCAATGATGCCGCCCACGTGTTGGCCGTTTACCTGGCTCGGCTTGAACATGGTGATACCCTGAGCATCGATGAGGCCCTGGAAGCCTTTGCAGCAATGATGAATGAGCGGGCGGCGGAACTGGGCGCTGTAAAAAGCAACTTTGTTACCCCTGACGGCTATCATCATCCCGACCATTATTCCACTGCAAATGATTTGGCTGCCATATTTTTCGCGGCCTGGCAGCATGATATTTTACGGACTATAGCTTCTACCCCCCGGTATGTCTGGGAAAGCGGCAACAGAGAGTTGAGCTGGCTGAATACCAACATGGCCCTTCATCCTTTTTTGGAAGAGCACTATGACTCACGGGTTACCGGTTTCAAGACTGGCTATACTCCCCAGGCCGGTGCGTGCCTGATTGCCACTGCCCGCCAGGGAGAAAGGGAATTGCTGGCGATTATCCTCAACAGCGATCGGGAACACCGCTACCCAGACACTCGGCAACTTCTTGATTATGGGTTTGACAGCCATGGATATCGCAGTGTGCTTACCCCCGGCCGGGTACTGACCATGATGCCTGTTGTCGGGCAGGCTCCGGGTGGGCCGGAAACAGTCGGGCTGAAAGTGGTGGGGTATTACGGAGATCTGTTTCGCAACGACCAGTCTTTGGAATTCCATTACCAATGGGACACCGACCTGATGGTGCTGGAGGGAGAGGAGGCGGTCTTCCTTGCTCCCTTGCAGGCCAACCAGAGGGTTGGAACTGTACAGATTATTCTGGACGGACAGGTGCTGACAGAAAGGGGCCTGTATGTTGCCCGGGATGTTGTGGCTGCCCGCCCGCTTCCGCGGTTTTTAATGCCGGCAGTTTTGACAGCATCGGTGTTGGCCATTCTGGCCGCTTTGTTGGCCAGCTATTCTGTCTGGAGAAAAACCAAAAAAAGTTCAACTGAAACGGGGAGTGATTAACTTGGACTGGTCCAGAATTGTAATGCTTGCCGGCGCCGCCATGCTGGTGGCTGCCCCCTTTTTCAGCCGCATCCGGACAGCTCTTCTTGTGGCCGGGTATGGTATAACGATGACCGGCTTGCTGGCAGCAATTTTTCGGGAACTGCTGCCGGAATCCAATTTCGTGGTTGCGGCCCTGTTGGTTAATTCAGTGGTAGTGTTTGCAGCAGCTATGTGGCTGCTGGCTCAAAAGAAAGCAAAGACGGCATTGCCCCCTTTGGCAGTTGTGCTGTTGGTGCTTTCGCTGGCATTTACAGTGGTCAGCGTGGAGCTATCCCCCCAACTGAGTATAGATTGGCAGGCGTTGCTGGGCTGGGATGATGTTGCCAACCAACCCGGTGGTGACCTGACGGTTCA
>PWLI01000096.1 GCA_003559415.1 Clostridiales bacterium
CCCGCCATTGCCTGATCGATCGTCTCAAGCGCGGTGTACAAGGCGCGCACGGTATCCGCACGCTGGTATGGGCCGTCGGTCGGGAAGTGGTCGCCGGTGTACGGATCCACGCCGTCGGCCAGAGCCTGGATGATTTCTTTTGCGCGGTCGAGTTGCATGGGGTGATTATGGCAAATATGGAAGGGGATGGCAAGGGATGGGGCGTGGAAACGGGATCGGGAGAAGGCGGCAAGGCTGATACGGTTCGTGGGCGAACGAACACCCTTGCCCGGCTTGGCTCACGGCTGTCCTTGAGGCAAGGCAACCCGGAAGCCGTAGAGGCTGCCGGGGTTGCTCGGGTAGTCGTTGAAGCGGTAAGCCGACCGGCAGTACCTGGCGGAGTAGGCCCAACCGCCGCCACGAAGCCCGCGGCCCGAACCCGAAGACGGCCCTTTGGGGTTGGCAACCGTTCCGGGATAGCCGCCGTTCCAGTCCAAACACCACTCCCAGACGTTACCGTGCATATCGTACAAGCCCCAGCTGTTAGGCTGATAAGAACCGACTTTCGCCGTGCCGCCTTCCGTGCCTACGCTTGAACTGCCTGAATAGCCGCCTAGATGATTGTGGCGATACCGGCCTACCTCGTCCATGTTCGGGCAAGGTGTATTCCAAGCCGCTGTCGTGATGTTCTTACCCGAGTTCAGTGCCGTCGTCGTCCCAGCCCGGCAGGCGTATTCCCACTGTGATTCGGTCGGTAGATCGAAGGCGCGTCCCGTCCGGGAGCGTAACCGACCCATGAACGATGTCACGTCAACATTACTGTTGGTCGGCCAGCCTGAACCGGCATCTGATCCCCGGATCATGTTATAGCTTACTCTCTCGACCGGGCGGGCGTTGCGGTGGGTGGTGTTATTGAAGAAACTCGGCCAGTCGCCCATCACCCGTTCCCATTGCCGCTGGGTCACGGGAAAGACGCCAATGTAAAAGTCCTGCGTCAAAGTTACCTGGTGCTGGGTTTCGTCGCTCCACCGCCCAAGTTCGCTCTCCGGGCTGCCCATGATAAATGTTCCCGCCGGGATACGGCGCAACACCAGCTTGGTGGTCTTGTATTCGTCCGTCCAGCCGCCGGAGGGAGGCGAAGACATGTAGCTGGCCGTATAACTGGAGGCCGAAGGGCCGGCGGAGAGGTCGATGACCAAGTATATGATAGTGCCCCATCCTGCACCAGAACAGGAAATTGATAACGACCCTGCGTATCTGTCGGAAATGACATGTATAGAACCGCTGTAACCTTGTATTTGCAATGGTGTAAACGTTACTGTTACTTCTCGGTTTTCGCCGGCTTGGATCGGTGCAGCATCCCAAACCCCGGAAAAACCTTCGGGGAAAACGATATTACTGATTGTGAGCAGTGCAGACCCAGTGTTTTCAATGTAAAATGAATTAGTTGCGCTATTACCGACATTAACCTCGCCGAATGAAAGATCAGGACTAATATTCATAGTGCCATGTACGTCCGGTGTGGGCGCCAACACGCGGTAGTATTTTGCTTCGACATCGGGATTTATTGGAATTTCGAAATGATTCCATCCATTGCTGACAGTAACCACAGAATGTTGTGACCAACGACCCAAGAAGAGGTCAGTACATGATTCCAAAATATATTCGCTACCGTTGAAACCAGCGATTTCAAACATGGCGTGGCTTGTGGTTGATGCAATATGGTTAAAATTAAGAATGTCGCTGACAAGGATTCCTCTGCCAGAACATTCTTTCGTGCTGATTCCGTCTGTCTTGTCCGACTCGACATTGACATTGCCGCCGTAAATCAACCTGTCTGTAGGGTGAAATATGACGTGCATGTCACGGGATTCACCGGCAGGAATTGTTCCGCCTCCCCAGTCTCCACTGAATCCGGAGGGGTAATCAAAGCCTGATACGTTCAATGTACTGTTGCCGTCGTTGTGAATGCTCATTTTGCTTTTAGCATGGCCGTCGACAGAGACATTCCCAAATGCCAGGTCTCCGGTTAGGCGGATGATGCGAGTTGGAACCGGAATGCCAGTCCCGGAACACGCTCTTGTGCTGATTCCGCTGGTACGGTCGGAGTCTACCGTCAGGTTTCCCTCGTATTGCTGTGTGGCGATTGGACTGAAGGAGACGGTTACGTCCATCGATTCACCGGCCGCGATTGTTCCGTTCCAGTTGCCGCTAAAGCCGGATGGATAACTAATGCCGGACACGGTAAGGGTGCTATTACCGTCGTTGTGGATAGTGAGCGTCCGCGTGGCTGTTTGACCAACAATTACGTCGCCGAACGCCAGATCACCGGTCAGGCGGATAATGCGAGTTGCTATCGGTGGAGGGTAAAGGGCAAAGATACCATTTATATCATCATAGTGAAGAGAGCGCTTGCTCTGTTGAATGCCAATGGTAGGCCACATAACTGCATCTGCATATGCCGAATGCCCTAATGATAAGGTATGTCCGAATTCATGTAATGCAACAGATTGAAGATCATAGAACAAAGGTGGGGACGTGGTGCTGAACAAAATATTGGCATTAAAGTCTATATCACTTTCAACGATATATCCATTGACAACCCACCATGTATTGAGAGCCAGTACAGAAGGACTAAGGGACGAGGACAAGGTGACCTCATTGACATCATTTCGCAGGTAGCCGCCGGACCCAGCGTAGGTTCCAAGATAGGTGAAACGAAATGGAGTTCCAGCGCCGCTCCAGGTAGCTGCGGCAGCTTGAATTGAACTAATCTCGGCAGATGTAAACGAACTCTGTATTTTATAGCCCACATTAGGAGCTGATCCTTGCCATCTGTCATTAATCACATATGTGGGAGAACGCACAAGCAAAACTTCACCATCCTCTGCTGCAAACCGCGTCTCTTCATGATCGCTCAGATGCGTGTAAATGGAATCCTTCAACAAAGCCACACAACGACCGTCCACGCTATCATCTTGCACGTCAAGCTTCCCTTGAAAGTGGTAATATACTTCATACCACGGCCCGGAAGACGTCAGATCCACCTGCGTTCCGCGCGTTATTTGTGACGCTGTTGTTGATCTCAGAAAATAAATAGATCGCTCACCCGGAGTGTATATTGGCATTACAGAATGACGCTGCGTCACGTTTTCCACAGTGCCCCCAGGGACCAACACAACCACCTGGTCGCCATCGATATGCCCCTTTAACAATTCGTCGACATTGATAACAGCCTCTGTGATAATTGATGTATTCTCATCATTCCATCGGCTCGTCGTTTGAGACACTGTGCCATCGATGATTAAATCAGCACCAGATGTTAAGTCTCCTATAGTCGCCCTGATCATGAGCGCATTAGTCGTATCAGCCGCGAGCAAGAGAAATAATACCAATGCGCATAGAACTCTGCACATGTCCAGACGGAGTCTACGTGAACATCTCACAGGCGTATCGATTATCCGGTTGTAGCGTAAATGTGTGCGCATATATTGGCTCGTCTTAGCCAGCTAGGCCGACATCGGTGAATCGATGATTTCGTTGGTGAGGGTGAAGACCATGTCGGTGACGAAGCGGCGGAAGGATTCGTTTTCGACGAATTGTTTGTAGACCTGGGTGTCGTCCTTGAGGAGAGTGAGCATGACTTTGGACAGGGCGCGGTCGTGTTCGATACGGGCGGCGTTGGGAGTGTTGCTACGGGCGTTGCGGTAGGCCGGGTCGGCGGCGACCTGGGGCGCGATGTCGTCGCGGATGCGGCGGGCCACGCGATCGGCATCGCTGAAGAGCGTGCCGAAGTGCTCGTTGAAAGCCTTGATGATGTTGCTAAGCAGGTCGAGTTCGGGTTCGCGTTTGCGTCCGCCGCCTTCGACGGGGATCGGGGCGATTTCCGCGTTGTCGTCGGCCAGGGCAATGGCCATGGCGGTTTGCTTTTCGACACGGTAGCTGTCCATGTCGATGGCATCGAGAATGCCCTTGGACAGGTCCGGTTCGACGGGCGCCGGCAGTTTGGGAATCAGCAGGTTGAGCAGGATGGAGAGCCGTTCCCAGTCGGGGTTGGTGTATGGCAGGACGGAGGCCAAGAAGTCGTAGGTGCGTACGAAGGTTTTGGCTTTGCCTTTGAAGTCGACCTGGCCGTCCTCGTCGAGTTGTTCCTTGTACACGGCCACGCATTGGTCGAGAATGGGATCAAGCTGGTCGCGTTCGGCGCCGGACAGGAAGCGATCGACGATTTCCTGAGTCTGGTCGGCTGAATAGATCTGCGCACTGTCCAGGGCATTTTTGAGATCGTGCAGTTTGTCGGGGTCGGTTTCGTCGCTTAATACCGTGGTGCGGTAGTAATCGCTGAACGCTTCGGAAATGGTTTTGGTGTTGTTCTGGAAGTCGAGAACGAAGACATCGTGCTTTTGCGGGTGCGCCCGGTTCAAGCGCGACAGGGTTTGCACGGCTTTTATGCCGGCTAACGGTTTGTCCACGTACATGGTGTGGAGAAGCGGTTCGTCGTAGCCGGTCTGGAATTTGTCGGCACAGATCAGGAACCGATAGGGATCTTCCTGGATTTTATCGGGAATATCCTTGGAAGGGAATCCGTTCAGAGAGGATTCACTGACATTGACGCCGCCGTAAGCGTGTTCGCCGGAGAAGGCGATAATGGCCCGGTAGGGGCTTTTGCGCTGTTCGAGGTAGGTCTGGAAGGCGTGGTAGTATTGGATGGCGCGTTCGATGCCGCTGCAAATGACCATGGCACGAGCCTTGCCGCCGATTTTGTTGAGCGCCATGACCTGGGCGTGGAAGTGGTCGATCATGATTTCGGCCTTGAGCCGGATGGCGTGGTCGTGGCTTTCGACGTATTTGCGGAGTTTTTTCTGGGCCTTTTTGGTGTCGAATTCCGGATCGCCTTCGATTTTTTTGACCAGCTTGTAGTAGCTTGCGACCGGCGTATAGCTTTTGAGCACATCGAGGATGAATCGTTCCTGAATGGCCTGTTTCATGGTGTAGCTGTGAAATGGCCGGTGCCTGATTTTGCCTTCGGCGTCCGGCGGCTGGGGAATCCCGAACATTTCGAGGGTCTTGGCCTTGGGCGTGGCGGTGAAGGCGAAATAACTGGCGTTGGTCAGCATTTTACGGGCTTGCATCCGTTTTTCGAGGGCGTCGTTGACGGTATCCTCCGGATCCGCCAGGGCCGCGCTGACGGCGGAGGACGTTTTGCCGCCCTGGCTGCTGTGGGCTTCGTCGATGATGATGGCGAACGTGCGGCCTTTTTCGTCCCTGGCCAGTTCATCGAGGATGAAAGGGAATTTCTGGACGGTGGAAACGATGATTTTCTTGCCGCTTTCGATAAATTGCCGCAAGTCGCCGGAACGCGCCGCATGGCCGACGGTGGCTTTGACCTGCATGAATTGTTTAACGGTGCGTTGAATCTGGTCGTCGAGAATGCGGCGGTCGGTCACGACGATAACGGAATCAAACAAGGTCTTGTCCGTCAAGTCGGACAGGTCAGACAAGTCCGACTTGTCCGACGCATTGCCGGAACGGCGCTGAGCAATCAATTGGTGAGCCAGCCAGGCGATTGAGTTGGACTTGCCGCTGCCGGCGGAATGCTGGATCAGATAGCGGGAGCCGATACCCTGGGAGGCGACGTGTTCGAGTGTCCGGCGCACGACATCGAGTTGATGGTAACGGGGAAATATCTGGGTGCGTTTCTTGCGGCCGGTCTTGGCGTTTTTGATTTCGACGATTTGGGCGTAGTTTTCGATGATGTTCGTTAAACTATCCGGCGCGAGGGTTTCGCGCCAGAGATAATCGGTTTTCAAGCCGGCCGGGTTCGGCGGGTTGCCTGCGCCGTCGTTGTAGCCCTTGTTGAACGGCAGGAACCAGGAGGCTTTGCCTTTCAATTCGGTACACATCATGACCTCGGCGTCGTCCACGGCGAAGTGGACGATGCAACGCCCGAATTCGAACAGTTTTTCGCGCGGATCGCGGTCTTGCTTGTATTGTTCGATGGCG
>PWLI01000129.1 GCA_003559415.1 Clostridiales bacterium
ATTTGTATATAGCCTTGGGCCGTTACCAGGTTAAGGTCGGGGGGGCAGATGTGTCCCTTACGCCCAAGGAGCTGGAATTGTTGCATGCCCTGGCTTCACAACCCAACCGGGTTTTTACCCGGCAGCAGTTGTTGGACAAAGTTTGGGGCTATGATTACGATGGCGACAGCCGTACCGTGGATGTGCATGTAAAGCGGCTGCGAAGTAAACTGGGCTGTCCCCGGGAGCAGTGGGACCTGGGCACGGTTTGGAGTGTTGGCTATAAGTTTGTCAGCAGGGAGGGAGGGCAAAGATGAAGCTGTTCCATCGCCTGCTGGCCAGTCACTTTGTGGTAATTGTTGTTGTGGTGTTGGTGCTGGCTCTGGTGTTGCCTGTGTTTTTGTCGTCCTATGTTTACCAGCAGCAACAACAACGCCTGGTCCAAACCGGTCGCAACATCAGCGAGTTGGCTGCCCAGGGCAGAGGTATGGAACTGCGCCGCACTCTTTATGCAATGGATCAGGCGGTGGACGCCCGGATTTGGGTAATTGACACAGATGGGCGCATTGTCATGGACAGCAGGGGGACGATGATGCAACGCCGTCTCCAGCTGAGCGTACCGGCTGTTCTCTTCCAGGGGCAAGAGATATACCGTGTGTTGGAAGTGGATGATCTGGATGCAGAGATGTTGCTGGTGGGAGTGCCTGTCTATAGCAATGGAAAAGTAACCGGTGCGGTGCTGCTGCTGACTCCTGTTTCCGGCGTCCAGGACACCATCGCCTCGGTATACCGGTTGGCCCAGCCGGCCATGCTGATCTCGCTGGTTGTAGCCGCACTGATAGCCTTGTTGGTCAGCCGCAGCATCAGCCAGCCCCTTTCCCGTATCAGCAGGGCTGCTCAAGCTGTTGCCGAGGGGGAATTCAACCAGAAGGTGCCGGTTTCGGGGGCCCGGGAAATCAGGGCGCTGGCTGAGGGGTTCAACAATATGTCTGCGAAACTTAACCGTTTGGAGCACATGCGCCGCGACTTTATTGCTTCGGTGTCCCATGAGTTGCGGACGCCCATGACTTCCATCCGCGGGTTTGTCCAGGGAGTGCTGGACGGCAAAATAGCGGCAGAAAAACAACAGAAATATTTGGAGCTCGCCCTCATGGAGATACAGCGGCTCAGCAAGTTGGTAAATGATCTGTTGGACCTTTCCGCCGTTGAAGGTCGGGAAGCGCCTTTGAATTTGGAAAAAATAGATTTGAGGGAAGTGATAAATCTCAGTGTGGCCGCCATGGAGCCACAATTGGCTCAGCACCAAACCCAACTCAAACTGGATTTGCCTAACCAGCCCGTACCTGTTATGGGAGACAGGCTTCGGCTGCAGCAGGTGCTGATTAACCTGGTTGCCAACATTACCCAACACACACCCCGGGGCAGCAAGCTGGAGATCAGCCTTGACGCTGATCATCCCCGAAAGCTTGTTTTTGCAGACAATGGCCCGGGCATACCCGCTGAAGATGTGGATAACATATTTAAGCCATTTTTCCGTTCCGGCGCCAGCGGCAGCGGTTTGGGCTTGGCCATAGCCCGGGCCTTGTTGGTTGCCCACGGTGGTGGAATCGTGGTCGAAAATCGTTCCCAGGGCGGCAGCCGCTTTGTCATCCGTCTGCCTGAAACCCCGACATAAAAACAGAGAGCCGTGGCTCTCTGTTTTGCTTTGTGTCAAGGCAGTGGTTTGAGCTCAATTTGTTTGTTGGCTGTTAGCTTGCCGGCCTCTTTCGCCAGTTGTTGATCCATGGTGAAGTAGATAATCTGCCAGTTTTTCTCTGCCAGCTGCGAGAGGATGTCCAGCAAGCGCGTGCGGCGCTGGTCATCGGCACAGAGGAAGGCATCATCCAGAAGCAAAAACCCCTGCTCTTTCTGTAATATGTCTTGAGCCAGCGAGAGCCGCAACGCCAGGTAGAGTTGGTCAAAGGTCCCCTGGCTCAGATGGGTCGCCGGCAGCTCCACCTGGTCTTTGCGGGTAACGGTTATCTTTAAGTCTTCATTGAGGCTTACCCCGGTGTAACGTCCGCCACTGATGTCGGCAAACAGCTGTTGCACCGGCTTGTCGGGACCCAACAATTGGCCCATTTTTGCCTCTTCTTCCTGTTCAATCTCTTCCAGCACAGCAATGGCCTGACAGGCGGCATGGTAGCGCTGCTCCACTGTATTGATAAATTCCTTCAAAAGTTGGGCTATATAATCCAACATATCAAGCCCAGTGCAGTGGCGGGGCACTTCTCTGTCAAGCTCCTGCTCCACCTGCAGTTCACGGGCAGCGGAACAAAATGAGTCCAGTTGCCGGGTGTGTTGTGCCAGCTGTTCCCGCAGCTCTTCCCGTTGCTGTTGCAGCTGCTCTTTTTTTTGTTCCAGCTTTTCCAGTTGGCCCGGGACATATTCTTCCCCGGCTGGGGGGACATCCAACTGATTCACCAGTTGCTGCCAACTCTGTTGAGATGGCAGAGGCCCCAGCACTTCCTCCAGACGGGTTTCGGTGTGTTGCAACTGATTGCGGATTATTCCTGCTTCCTCGACCTTTGAAAAAAACTCCTGGCTGTCCTGGACTCCGGCTGTTTGCAGTTCACGGTTTAGCTGCTGGAGCATCTCGTTTGCCTGCTCACGGCGTCGGATCAAGGTATCTTCCAGGCGTTGGCACAAGTCTGCCTGCTGCCTTATACGGAATTCCAACTGACGGATTTTTTCGTCATTGACCAACTGTTCTTCTGCCATCTGGGCCAGCAGGTCAGTGATTTCTTTTTGGGTTTTGCCGCTAAAGCCCAGGGCAATTGCCTGCTGGACAAAGCGTGCCTCACCGCCGCGTCTGATTAGGGCAAGTGCCAACAGCACTGCAGTTAGGATAGCCAGCACCCCGCCGGCAACGGCCAGCACAACCTGGCTGGTGGGCACAGACAGCCAGGCCAGGCCCACAGCTGCTGCCAGCAAAACTGCAACCAGCCACGGTTTTAGATCAAAAGCGGATTTTTTGCTGCTGTCCAGCAGCTTCTGTCCCTGTTGCACCTTGCTGTCCAGCACTCCCTGCTGAACCCGGGCCTGATCCAGTTCGCTGTTGAGATTATCTCTTTTTTTGCGTTCCTGTTTCAACTCCTGTTGGGTGCCGGCAATTTCTTGTTTGATTCCCTGCTGCCTGTTTTCCAGCGAAAGCAAGTCCCGTTCGGCAGCAGTGCTGAAGTGTTTCATCTTTTCCAGCTGGCTGTCCAGTTGTTGGTGTTTTTCTGCAAGCTCAACAATTTGCTGATAGCGATGATGTTGCTGAGCCTCTCTTTGACGATCCATGGCCTGCTCGGTATCTGTCAGTTCTTTCTTTTGCTGTTCCAAGTCCAGCTCCAGCATATCCAGCTGCTGCTCCCTGGCCATTTCACTGTATTGCTTAATTTCATCCGCCAACTGTTTGGCCTCATCCACCCGGCCAGCCAGCTTGTTGTCGCCCTGGGTGTTGGAAATCCGGGCATTGGAGCTGGGATTGGTCAGTTTGCCCGCCTGTTGTACCAACGTGCGCATTCGCTCCAGGCGCAACGTTTCCACCCCCGTCAGCTGGTCGTTGAGGCGGCGGAAATAATCTACTTCCCTGGCGATTTGCACATCCTTGTTGCGGACTACGAAAATATTGCGCAGGTGCCCGGGATCCATGTCTGTTTCACTGCTGAGAGTGGTATTGCCATCCAGTACAAGCTCTTTGTTTTGCCATTGCATGACCATTCTGCCGGTGGGCAGCCCCGGCACCCGGTCGATGTGCTCAAAGTCTTTGAGCGATGCGCCCAGCATCATCTTCAGCGCTGCGTCTATCAGCAGCGTTTTGCCGCTTTCATTAGGCCCAAATATAATCTGCAAGCCCTGTTTGAGCTTTAGTTCCACATCGCGCAGCGGGCCATAGTGGTTGACGACTATTTCCCGTATGTTCATCGGTTGCCCTCCCCTGCCTGGCGGACGAAGGCCTCCAGCAGCATGTTGTGCGCTTGCTGGGCCAGCCTTTCGTCTGTTTCGGCAGCGTCCAGGCTTTGCTTGATTCTTTTGTATAATTTATCGTCCAGCAAGCTGCCAACGCCGCGGTAGAGGTGCTCTACAGTGGTGTTGTTGCGGCCCGAGGCCAGCTTCTCCAACTCCCGGTGTATGTCTTGCTCGGAACCCGGAGCATAACCATCAACCTGAATCAGCAATTGGCAAATGTAATCGGGATGATCAGCCGCATTCTTTTCTATCTCTGCCAGCACTTCCTCCCACTGGCGTCCAGTCAGGCTGCGGGCAATTGTTTGGTGATAGTCTGTATCCAGTTCCAGTGGCTGGCACTGCCCATCCTCAATCCAGTTTACGCTGCGGCGGCCCTGTTCTCTGCTGGTAATGGAGATTGGTGAGCCGCTGTAGACAAAGCGGCTGCCACAGGGAAGCTCCCGGACTATGTAGGTTGTGTGGAAATGGCCGGCCAGCACCAAGTCAAACCCGTTTTCCTTGAGCAGCTGCTCCGTCACCGGCAGGTAACGGCCGTGGCCCTCATCTCCGTAGTCCCGGTCAGTGAAGTTGGGCAGCGCCCATGTGCAATGCAACATCAGGATGTTGAGCACGCCTTCCTTGGGCAGTTGGCGCAGTTCCGGCAGCAAGGGGGCCAGGCTGCCTTCAAAATAGGGAACACCCACCACCCGGCACTGATCGTGGTCAAAAATTTCATAGGGTTTGTTGGCCAGGGGTTTGAAACTCTTTCCGTAGTGAGTTCCCTGGCCCAGGGCATGCTGGTCATGGTTTCCGGGGATTGCCAACACCGGAAAGGGAAGGTCACTGAGGAAGCTGCGCAGCTGAGGGCGGAGCTGTTGGGCTTGGTTGTCGTTGTCAAAGAGGTCGCCGGCAATCAGCACTAGGTCGGCCCCTTTTTCTGTTGCCAGTTGTAGCACTTTTTTCAGCGCTTCCAGCCGCCGGGGGTGGTCTTGATGCAGGTGGACGTCTGCGGTGTGAAGTATTTTCATCACGGGCACCTCCTGTCCTCATAGTATAGCATGGTTGCGACAGAACCAGTCATTTCATTTACGGGAAATCCAGCGGTTGCCGGCGATATAAAAGCGATAGGGCAGTTGCTGTCCCTGGGAGATGCCCACCCGGGTGGTTGTGACTATGCTTTCAGGTACAGCGCCTTGTTGGATGTAGAGTGAAGGAGAGGAGAGGTTCATGCCATTATATTGTCGGTCCAGGCCCATGGCCTGGCACAGGCGGCCCGGACCGGAGCAGAGCCCCTTGACATCAGCGATGCCCCGGCGCCTTTTCATTAGCTCCAGGCCTTCCAGCGGTTCCAGTGCCCGCACCAGCACCGCTTCACCTGTGCCTGTAGGCATGGTCACTGTGTTGAAACAACAATGAATGCCGTAAACCAGGTAAATATAGGCTGTGCCCGGCGGGCCAAACATGGCCGCATTGCGCCGGGTTTTTCCCCGGGAAGCATGGCAGGCAGGGTCGCCTTGCAGGTATGCTTCTGTTTCCACAATAATCCCCGCTGTCTTGCCCGCAGGGCTGTTGTGGATCAAGACGGCCCCCAGCATGTCCCTGGCAACTTTCATGGTGGGGCGGTTGAAAAAATCTCTTGTCAGCAAAGTGATTCCCCCCCTTTGCGCCTATGTACTAAATTTTCTCCCAACAGCGGAAGCAGGTCAAGGCAGAAAGTTCCTTTATGATATAATGGAAAAGATTTTTGAACTTTGTGCTGGTACAACACCGTCTTGAGGAGAAAAGCCATGAGGATAGACATACATGTACATAGCTCCCGTTACTCTCCCTGCAGCTGGCAGAGCCCGGAGGAAATGGTTGAGGCTGCCCTGGCAGCAAACCTGGATGGTATTGTTTTTACCGAGCATGACCGGCCCTGGGCACGCCGGGAATTGGCAGACTTGCAGCAGCAATTCCCGACAATCCGGCTGTTCACCGGCGCCGAGATGACCACCGCTGAGGGCGAGCATGTGCTGGTCTATGGAGACTTGGATTACCGGCAGCTGCGCCCGTTTGTTCAGGGAACCAGGTTGTGTCAGCTGGTCCGGCAAATGGGCGGGGTTTCCATCCTGGCTCATCCCGGCCGCTGGGGGCAACCCCCGCCCCTTGCCTTGTTGGATGCTGTGGATGGTTTGGAGGTTGGCAGCAGCAACATTACCCGGGCAATGTCCTGGCAGGCACAGCAATGGGCAGAAAGCCACGGCAAGTTTGTAGTTGTGGCCAGCGACAGCCACTATGCGGACACCCTGGGCAGCTTTGCCCTGGATTTTTCCACGGATATAGCTGATGAAGCGGCACTGGCTGTTGCCCTTGCAGCCGGGGATTTTTCCCTTTATCCCGCTGACCGGTATTGACACCCTGGACTGAAAAGTTTAACATAGGAAAGCGGTGCCTTGTGGCAGGATTTTTTCTGTAAATGGAGAAT
Source organism: Clostridiales bacterium (assembly GCA_003559415.1). Lineage (GTDB taxonomy): Bacteria > Bacillota > Proteinivoracia > UBA4975 > PWLI01 > PWLI01. Next base: position 6,419 of record PWLI01000129.1, read on the forward strand.
ATATAATAAGTTGGGACTGGAAAGGAGGCGGTGTTTTGAAAAAGATTTACATGAAGATGGCTGCAGCCGTTGTTGTGATTTTTTTGATACCGGCGCTGCTGGCTGTTGCCGCCTTGGGACTTTACCAGCCCAATTCCACCTTTGCCGTGCTGATGGATGGCAAAGTGGTAGGTTATATTGACTGCCCGTCGGAGTACAAAGAAATGCTTGCGACGGCCTACCAGCGTGCAGAGGACTATTGGGAATGTGAACTTATAATGAACGAAGATGTCCGGGCCGTCCGGGTGGACCAATGGGTTCCCTCCAGTTCCCCCGACTATGTTTTGGCCCGCATTGATGATACTGCTACATATACTGCCAGTGGCTGGGCAGTGATTGTTGACGGAACCCCTGTAGTCTACGTGTATTCCCAGTCCACAGCCCAGCAGTTATTGGAAGATGTTAAGGATTACTTTACCCCCACCGGCGACAACCGCACTCTGCAGTCCCGAACTGTGTTGGAGAATGTTGAGATTGCCCGTGCACCCATCGACCCTGACAAGGTTGTGTCGGTTGAAGATGCTTTTGAGCTGTTGATCAGCGGTCAGGCCACACGCACCACTCACACCGTACAGCGGGGCGAAACCCTTTCATCAATCGCCCGGGCTTACAACACTTCTGTGGATGCGCTGCGCCGCAATAACGACATAACCGGTGATACCATCGGTGTGGGAAGAACCTTGCGCCTGGAAGCCAGCGATTTTGTTATAAGGGTCAAGACTGTGGAGCTGGTGTCCACCACCGAGGTTATACCCCGCCGTGTAGTTTATCGCAGCAACCCGGACATCAGTGTCAGGGCTGACCGGGTCATTCAGTCAGGTTCTGATGGCTTGCAGGAAGTTGTTTACGAAGTTGAATCGATTAATGGTGAAGAAGTCAACCGGCAACTTGTTGAAAAAGTGGTTACCCGGGAACCTGTAACTCGGATCATTATGCCGGGCAGTGGCTATCATTCTCTGCGTCCGGTGGGCATGTTCAGATTCCCCCTCAATAGTGGGAGCATAACGTCCCGATTCGGCGTGACCCGGAGAGTTTCCGAGGGGCCACATCGGGGCATAGACATTTCTTCGCCCCGGGGAACACCAATCTATGCCGCTGCCGATGGTGTTGTGGTTTCCGCCACCTACCATCATTCCTGGGGCTACTACGTGCGCCTGGATCATGCCAATGGCTATACCACCATATATGCCCATGCTTCCCGTTTTGCCAGCGGCATCAGGCCGGGGGTTGAAGTGGTCAGAGGCCAAGTGATTGCCTATGTGGGCAACACCGGCAACAGTTACGGCAATCATTTGCATTTTGAAATTTGGCGCAACGGAAACCTGGTAAACCCCCTGAATTACTTTCGTTGACAACCGGCCTTGGGGCCGGTTTTAATTTTGTTACAATATTATATGGCCAATTTGTTTTGGTGTATACTTACAGCAAAAGGAGGTATCGGGATGAAAAAAACAGCGGCTGTTTTGGTCGCCCTATTTATTTTACTTGGTGGCACTGTGTTTGCCCAGGATGCCAGTGGCGGTGTGGTTCGGATAATCGGAGACATCGAAGTCCCCGAGGGGGAAGTGGTCAATGGCGATGTAGTGTCGATAATTGGCCAGGTAGTAATAAATGGAGAGGTCACCGGCAATGTGGTCTCGATAATTGGTGGCATCGAAGTGGGTGACACAGGTGTAGTGCATGGCAACGCAGTGTGCATCATCGGCCGCATGGAGCTGGCCGATGGCAGCCATCTTCATGGCAACCAGGTGGCTTTAATCGGTGGTGGCCTGGGCCAGGGAGTGCGCTTCCAGCTGGACAGCTGGGAAATTCCGCGGATTTCCTGGCATCACCACAGCCCTTTCCATAACCTGCTGGGCAGGACAACAAGTCTGGCCTGGGGGATAATTATTTCACTCCTGATTACCCTGGCTTTCCCCGTCCCCGTTGCCCGCATGGGTGAGAATCTGCAAAAGAACCCTGCCCGAACTTTCCTGTTGGGTATGCTTGCCTGGACAGCCGGGGTGTTGTTGGTAATTGCTTTTGCCATAACCATTATCGGCATCCCCATTTCCCTGATGCTGGCATTGACCATGACGGTTGCCAACTGGTTTGGCCGGGCTGCTGTCGCCCTGCTGTTGGGAGTTGCCCTGCTGAAGAGCCGTGACAACCTGGCCGGCGCGGTGGCCCTGGGTGCGTTGCTTATCGGGGCAACCAACTTTGTGCCGCTGGTTGGCGGCATGGTCAGCTTCCTTGTAGCTCTGGCAGCATTGGGCATGGTAACCGACAACCTGCTGGGCAGAACCTCAACTGCCTCCTGATGACAGCAACTGAGAGGAGAGGGCGATGCGAAAACTGATTGCCATTGACCTGGACGGAACGCTGTTGAGATCCGACAGCACTATTTCAGCAGAGAGCGAGGCATATTTGCAGCAAGCGGTTGCAGATGGCCATGTCTTGACTGTGGTCACTGGCCGGTCCTGGGCCTCATCCCTTCGCTACGTGCGTCAGTTGGGAATCAGCAGCCCCTATATAGTGCATAATGGAGCCTGGATAACCGATGTTTCTGCTGCGATTTTGCAGCTCAGCCCCATCGCTGCCGATGCGGCACGGGATTTCTGGTTATATTGCAATGAAAAACAGATAGCCTGTACTTTCACCACCACCCGGGGGCTGTACATAAACCGGGATGATTCCCATTCAATCGAAAACCACCTGGCTCATGAAGGGACATCTCCGGAAGTAAAGACTGACAGGCCTCCCGAAGCAGATGAACCGTTGCTGGCTATATGTATTAACAGCCGGGACAGTGAGACATACTTGTCTGTATATGGGCAGCTGAGCAAACGCTTCGGACAGCGGTTAAACATTTACCGGGTGGGGTACAACATGATCAATGTTGCTGCCCCCGGTGTTTCCAAAGGCCGGGCGCTGGAATATCTGGCGTCACATCTTTCGATTCCCATGGACGATGTCATCGCCTTCGGTGACAATCATAACGATGTGGACATGCTGCAAAAGGCCGGCACTGGTGTGGCCATGGAAGGGTCTGACCCTGAGACGTTGGCGGTGGCGGATATAGTCGCGCCAGCCAACAACCAGGATGGCGTTATAGCCGTTCTCCGGCAACTGATATAAAAATACGGCAGCACCTGCTGCCGTATTTTTACTTGTCCTTTTCTGCGGCGGCCCATTTTGCCGCCAGCGTTTCTCCACCCACGCCCACATCTTCAGGCGGTGTGTCGTGGATGATAACGGTAAATCCCCGGGCTGGCCGATCCAGGATGTCTGACGCCACATTGGTCAGCTCACGGATCAACTTTGCCTTGGTATCCTTGTCTGCTCCCCCAAAATAAACCACGATTGTCGGCATACGATTCCTCCTTTAGTATATTATAGCACTCCGGAAGGCAATAATGCTGATTACAGTATTGTGTGATATTTTTTACAATCCCATGTCCTCTGTTGAGCAGGGGCCCGCTCCCGGCTATACTTGAAAAGATGTATGGAAACTCAAGTTGCAAGGAGGTAATCCATGAAACGGATAAGTGTTGCTTTATTGCTGACAGCATTGATGTTATTCCTCTCCGGTTGCTATCTTGATATAAGTGGTTTATGGCTGGGCAGTTCAGTGACCGGCGTCTGGGAAGGGCAGCTTGAGTTGGAAGGTGAACGCCTGATTGTCCAGGGATTTAATGGAGATATCACTGTGGAAGTATGGGACAGGCCGGACATTGATGTCCGAATCAACTGGGCGGCTCGCAGACACATTCCGGATTTTCAACCGGTTGTGGATATCAACAGCAACTACACCCGAATAATCTGGGACAAGTCGGTGGAAGAGATTAATGGCTTGAGTTACACAATCAGTGTTCCTGCCGGCATCGAGTTGGAGCTGATCACTTCCAACGGAAAAATTACCGTGTCGGGGCAACCGCTGGGCACTCTTACTGCCCGGTCATCCAATGGCAGCGTGTTGGTTACCAATTCAGGTGAGGGCGAGTTGGCAGTTCGCACCAGCAATGGGCTGGTCAGGATCGAGGATTGGCTGGGGGACATAGATTGCACCACCAGCAACGGCGCCATCCATGCTCACTTGGGTCTGGCAACTGACCAGCATCACAAATTTACGACCAGCAACGGGTCAATCAACATAGTATTGGACAGAAACTCAGCATTTTATTTCAATGCCAGTACCAGCAACAGCTCCATATCCAGCAACCTCAACGGCCGCTGGAACATCCAACCCACCGGCACCAACTTTTCCGGAGTCTATAACGGTGGTGGGGCGGAAATAGTGGCCCGGACCAGCAATAGCAGCATCTCTGTCCGGTCTCGGTAAACAAACAACCCTGTGGGAATTTCCCACAGGGTTATTTTTATCGTTGTGGGTAGTCGTTGCTCAGAGTTTTTTCCGGTTTTTCTCCCGCGTACTTTTCGTGGAACTCCCGCAGATGACGGCGCACTTCCAGGTTCTGTGGACAGGCCTTTTCGCACTGCTCGCAATCTATGCACTGGGATGCGTCGACGTTGTTTTCAATCATCTGTTGATACCAGCGGGATGCGCTTTCGTGGCTGTCATACATTGCCGCATTGTTGTAAAGGTTGAAAATTGACGGTATTTTTACTCCGGCCGGGCAGGGCATGCAGTACTGGCAAAGTGTGCAGTTAACCGCTGTGCGCTGTTCATAGTAATCCCGGGCCTGGGCGATAATTTCTCTGTCCTGCCGGGTCAGGCAGTTGGCGTCGGTGCGGCTGACAATCTCAATGTTTTCTTTAACTTGATCCATGGTGCTCATGCCGCTGAGGATTGTGGTTGCTTCCGGCATGTTCAGCAACCAGCGGAATGCCCACTCTGCAGGGGAACGCTTCTCCTCTGACTGATCCCAGATGGCCTGAAGATCCGGGGTAATATTCTTGGTCAGTTTGCCACCCAACAGCGGCTCCATAATCACTATTGGCAGGCCTTTATCGGCAGCATAGCGCATGCCCTCCATGCCAGCCTGGTAAAACTCGTTCATATAGTTTAGCTGAATCTGACAGAACTCCCATTTGTCATATTCATCAATGATTTGCTTGAACACCGGCAGCTGGTCGTGGAAAGAGAAGCCGATGTGCCGGATTTTCCCCTGTTTTTTTGCCTCATCGATAAAGCGGAACACATCATTGTCCTTGCTTTTTTCCCAGGAGTTTTTGTTCAGGGCATGGAGCAGGTAAAAGTCGACATAATCTGTTTGCAGTTTTCCCAGCTGCTCGTCCAGTATGTCCATGAAGTCGGCGTATTTCTCTACTTTGTAAACAGGCATCTTGGTGGCTATCAGCAATTCTTCCCGGGCCTTGCCCTGCAGAAATTTGCCCACCAGCGGTTCACTGTTTCCGCCATGATAGGGGTAGGCGGTGTCAAAGTAGTTGACGCCCTGCTCCAGGGAATACTCCAGCATTTCCAGAGCCTTGGGCTCATCAATTTTGTTCTGCTCCTTGTCCACAACCGGGAATCGCATGCATCCGAATCCCAGGACCGAAACATCAATTCCAGTTTTGCCAAATTTCCTGTATAACATTAGATACACCTCCAAGGCTATATATTCGTCACTGTGTACGAAAATACCTGCAACGGAAACAATCGGTGTTTCTGTTGCAGGCATTAAAAAGCAAAGAAATGTGGATGCTATTTGCTTAGATTGCAAAAGCCATGGGCACTATTGGCACCATCTGCATCAGCACCGCGGTCAGCAACCAAAGGCAGCAGCCCAGCACCAGGTTCAACGTGGAGTTGGGCCTGATTTTAAATAAAATCATCATTGCCGAGCTGAGGGCGACCGCTGCAAGCCAAACGAAAAACTGGTACCCCCCGGTCAGGGCAAAGGCGCTTTCAGTAGCGGAGATGCGGGGCATCAGGGGGTACATCAGCACCAACAACATCAGGAACAATGTCCATGGTCGTTCCAAAAGAAAATCCAGCACTTGCAGCTTGTAAAGCACGAAGAGAAGGGCCACCACCAGCAGCAGCAGGTGCAGGTTTGCCACCACCTGGCCGATGCCAGTGATAATTGTCATTATTCCATAGTAGAACAGCTGCCCCAGCAGAGTGCTGTCGGGGTCGTAAGGGTCAAAGCCCAGCTGCAGCCATATGCTGTCAGGCACGGGGTTTAAGGTGTTTTTGTAGGCCAGACGATCGTGGCCGTCCCGGGCCGGTCGCCACCAAAAGGAATGCAAGTCACCCTGTTCATCGGCGTGAATGAAGCCCAGTCGGGAATAGGCCTGTTCCCAGGTCATGCGGTTGAAATCGCTGAGTATCTCCCCCTGGTAGTTGAGTATTGAGTAGTACAACTCATGGGTGTTGCCAGAAGTTTCCTCCCAGACAATGTATACTTTGCCACCGTTTGCCGTCACAGTGGCGTAATGGGAGACACCCATCCTGTTGGTAATGATTTTATCCAGTACAACCTCTCCGTCTTTGACCTGGATATAGGCCACATCTACGATATGAGGTGTCAGGGTGGGCGGCTTGGTCAAGTGGTTATAGACTATGTGGATGACGCCGTCTTCATCCATATCCATAACCGGGCCCACCCGGCGAACGGTGTACAGCCCGCCGGAGCCCAGTCCCGCCAGGTTGAAGAGTGCCGGGCCCAGGTCTACTGTCTCATGTCCGCCGTCGGGGCAAATTATATCCAAGTACATTCTGCCGGTTAAGTCGTTTAGAATGTAAGCAAAGCCGTCAGAGTCAGTTATTATCTGGCCGCCGGAAAAAGCACGCCGGTCGCGAACCCATGTGCGTCTGGGGGGTACTCCCTCGGTTCTGACCATTTTCAAGTCTTTGTCAAAGAGAATGTACATTGCTCGCATTTCCCGGGGAAGCCCACCCATCATGGAAATATGCATATTCCCCTGGTCATCCATGGCGAAGCTGAACCCCAACACTAAACGTGCCAATCCAGTGCGGGTATCTATAATCTGATTGGGGTGGCTTATGTTGTAGTCCAGCCGATGGATTTCGCCAAGAGCACCTTGTTCCGGCCAGAAAGCGGTGTACATCTGCCAATTGCCCTCATTGTCCACAGTAGTCCAAAGCAAGGTCAAGCCATCGGAAAAAGGCGTTGCCTTGAGGAATGTTTCCTCATCAATATGGGGAAGCTCGGCCTGACGCTCCAGGAACACCTGTCCGTCGGTATTGACTGCCACGTGGTGCACTGTGGCCGATTTCCAGTCCAGGTGATAGATGTGAAAGTTGCCCTGCTTATCGGTAATAACCGGAGGAAGAGCTTGATCACGAGGCGCTGTGATAAGCGTTTGTATTGCGGACCAATCATACCTGTCCGGTACAGGCACTGTTTCTTCGGTTGATTCCGCTGATTCCGATTCAGCAAAAACCAGTCCGGGGCAACACAAAATAAGCACGACCAAAAATATAGCCAAAAATCTGTTTGTCACGTTGCCACCCCCTGACAAAAATTGAGCATTTTAATTTTTGACGATGTCGGCATAATAAAGTTCCCTATTATAATACTATACCGCGGGGTGAAAACAAACTGTCTCATAATGGAAAAGCAGCCCCGCTGGGCTGCTTACAGGGCAAAGGACATGGGTACCACAGGCAACATTTGCGCCAAGACACTTGTCAGCATCCATATCAAGCAGCCAATTACCAGGTTCAGCGTGGAGTTGGGCTTGATGCGAAACAGTGCCAGCAGGCCTCCACTGATTGCCACCCCGGTCAACCAGACAAAGAAATAAAATCCCGGAGTGAGCGCGAAGGCGCTTTCCTCTGCTACAATTCGGGGCATGACGGGATAGAGGGCCGCCATAAGGATGAGGTAAAAGCTCCATGGCCGTTCCAGCAGAAAATCAAGCAGTTGAAGCTTGTAGGTTACAAACAATATGGCAAGCACAAAAAGCATTATATGCAGGTTGGCCACCACGTTGGCCAACCCGGTTATCAGTGTCATAATCCCATAGTAAAGCACCTGCCCAAACAAGGTGCTGTCGGGGTCATAGGGGTCAAGGCCCAATTGCAACCAAATGCTTTGTGGGGTGGGGTTTACTGTGGTTTTGTATGCCAGCCGATCCTGTCCATCCCGGGCGGGGCGCCACCAAAAGGCGTGCAGATGGCCCTGGTCGTCAGCATGGACATAGCCCAGGCGCGAGTAAGCCTGTTCCCACGTAAGACGATTGAGGTTGCTGAGCATTTCTCCCTGGCTGTTCATTACTGCGTAGTACAGCTCATGGGTGCTGCCGGAAGTTTCCTCCCAGGTGACATAAACCTTGCCCCCCTGGGTTGTAATTGTCGGATAATGGGAAACCCCCTGCTCGTTGGTGATGATTTTTTCCATTACGACATTTCCGTCTTTGATTTGGGCATAAGCCACATCTACAATATGTGGAGTAAGGGTAGGCGGCTTGGTTAGAAAATTATAGGCCAGGTGTATGACACCATCATTGTCAATGGCCATGACCGGGCCAACCCGTCGGGATCCATAAAGCCCACCCGGGCCGGTTGGGCCATAAGCGCCCAGCCCGTAAACTGCGTGGCCACAATTTACATATGAATGATTGCCTTCCGGGTCAAATATATCTATCCGCAGATTGCCGGCAAAATCGTTTAGCAGCAGCACATTGTCATCACCGTCGGTAATAATTTGCCCTCCGGAAAAGGGTGTGCGATAAGCGGTGGTCATCATGCTGGCACCCACTCTTTGGGCAAACTGAAACTGCATATCTGAATCAAAGCGCATATAGAGGCTGCGCAAATCCCGGGGGATGCCGCCGTGGAGTGACAGATGGATGCCACCGTGGCTGTCTACAGCCACATCCAGCACAAACAGTGTGCGCAGAAGGGTCGCATCGCTGCCCATAGCTGGTTGAGGATAGCTAAGGTCATAGACTAGCTCAGCAACCGAACCACGTGAGCCGTCTGGCTTCAATGTGCAGGTATAAAAACTCCAGTACCCATCAGCATCGGGTGTTGCCCAGACCGCCACCAAGTCCTGCTCTGCCGGCGCGGCGGCCAGCAGGGTGTCTTCCGTTACATGGGGAAGCTGATGCTTGTGTTCCCAGGCCACCTGACCGCTGCTGTCAATCATAACGTGGTTTACTGTAGCGGAGTTGCTGTCAAATAAAAAGGCATGAAAATTCCCATGGCTGTCTTTCTTTACCGGCGGCAACTCAGGAGAGCGCTGCACTGTGTCTAGGGTAACTATTGGTGACCAGTCATACCGCTCTGGCACTTCATATTCTTCCTGGCCTTCGGCCCCAACGGTTCCGGTTAGAATTATAATTCCTGCTAAAAGAAGCGCAAGCCAACACCTTTTCATGCCCTCACCCCCGGAAGTTATAGAGTTATAATATAGACGTGAGCCGGTTGACAGTTGTTCCTGCCACAATTCTTATTCTATTATACTACAAGTGGGATCAAAAAAGCCGGGAGCTTTCCCGGCTACCAGTGCTACTTGATTTCGATTTGACGTGTTACTCTTTCTGTCTGTTCGGGCTTGGGCACGACCAGTTTCAGCACCCCATTGTTGTAAGATGCTGATACTTTGTCCGGATCCAGTCCATCCATCACAAAACTCCGGCATACCCGGTTGTAGCTTCGCTCGCGACGGATGTAGCGGTCCGAGTCTTCCTTGGCTTCGTTGTTCCTTTGGGCTGAGATGGTCAAGCGGTCATCTTCCACATCAACCTTGATCTCGTCTCTTTCAAAGCCCGGCAATTCTGCCTCAATCACATAGTTGCCGCTCTCCTCATAAACGTCAGCCCTGAGATGGGGGAGGGTTTCAAACATTTCCGGCCCGAACAAGTCGCTGAAAAGACTGCGAGGTTGCACACCCCTGTTGCGGTAAGGAACAAGTGAAAACACATCAAACACCTCCTGACTATTGTTTGCTGCCTGTAGTCCAGGCCCTTCGTGTATATAATACCCGGGAAGGTTAGGGAAGGTCAAAGTCAGAGAAGGTCAGTTTTAGGCGGTTGCAGCTTGTTTATCGCAAATATTTCCCTCAGCGACCGTTTTGCTCAGGCAAGCTCGCTGGGAAACCCTCTTTCACTGGGAAGGTGAAGCAAGGTCACCCGGCGAAGATTATAGTGGCGAAAAGGTCTGTGATTTTTCTTAAACTACCCATTGGCTATGAAATATAAGGAGGTGGCTTATGGCACAGATGATTCCCTCCCAGTATGACCCTGACAAAACCGGTTACGGCGAGCGCCAGATTTTCCATGCCCTGGAGGCGTTGCCGGACAATTACCATGTTTTTCATTCTCTGGGTCTCACCGGACATGATTACAAGGTATACGCCGAGCTTGACTTCGTGGTGGTGTGTTCCAAGGGAGTGCTGTGCCTGGAGATAAAGGGTGGCCAGGTCCGGCGCAGCCAAGGCGTGTGGATCTATTCCCGGGGCAGCAGTTACTTTGAAAAAACCGAAAGCCCCTTCCAGCAGGTGCAGGGCGCCGCCCATGCGCTGCGCAACCAGGTTGCACAGCGCTTTGGCAGCAGTCACCCCGCTGCCCGAACCTGTTATGCCCACGGGGTAATGTTCCCGGACATAAGTTTTACCCTCCGGGATCCGGAAATAGACCTGGACACCGTCTACGACAAAGACAGCGGCGATATGGCTGCCTACATAGACAGGACTTTTGCTGCTCAGTGTGCCAAACTGGAAGACCGTCACAGAATTATCCCTGGCAACCTGGACAACAATGTGGTAAAGCTGCTGGCTGAATACCTGCGGGGAGATTTTAACTTTGTGCCCAGCCTGGGCACAGTGGTGGAACGCACAGAGCAGGAGATTGTCAGGCTGACTCAACAACAACTGGATGCTTTGGAGGCGCTGGAGGAAAACCCCCGCCTGTTGCTGTCCGGCGGCGCTGGAACTGGCAAGACATTGCTGTGCATGGAACATGCCCGTAAACTTGCTGCCGGGGGCAAGAGAGTGCTCTATGTTTGTTTCAACCACAACTTGGCTTACTACCTGCAGCGCTACATAGCGCGAAATGCTGTGGACGGTGAGCTGGTTGTGGAGGCTTTCCCCCGCATGTTGGAAGGCCTGTTGCAGCCAGTGGGCATGTTGCCGGACAAGCCCGCCGCCCGGAAGGACCAGGGGCCCTACTGGGATGAGATTTTACCTCAAACCTTTGCCGATGCTGCGGAAGAGCTGGATTTTGACCCCTGGGACTACCTGGTGGTGGATGAAGGCCAGGATATCATGCGGCCCGTTTACTTGGTGGCCCTGGACATGCTGGTCAGGGGTGGTTTGGAAACGGGCAACTGGCTGATGGCCTATGATCCCAACCAAAACCTCTATAATGAATATATTGATGATGGACTGAAACTGGCTGCCGACTGCAGCCCTGTGCGTTACAAGTTGAGAATCAACTGCCGCAACACCCGGCAGATTATCAGTTATGCCGCCCGTCACACCGGCATTGCCGAGCAACACAATTTACGCCTGGACGGCCCCGATGTGGAGACAGATTGCTACACCGACGAAAAAGACCTGGCAAAGAAGCTGGACAAGCTGGTGACCAGGCTCCGCTCCCAGGGTGTGGGGCTAAAGGATATTTGTATTTTGTCCACCCGGCGGAGGCAAAATTCCGACTTGGCTTCTGTGCAGCAGGTGGCAGGGGTTTCTGTTCAGGACATAGGTGACCTGCCGCCGGAAAAGTGGGATGCTGACAGTGTTCGGTATTGCACGCTTTACCGGTTCAAGGGCCTGGAATCTCCTGTTGCGATTTTAATCGACATCCGAGAGGCAGAAGGGGAGAAGGCGGTGGTTAGAAACTATACCGCCATGACCCGGGCCCAGTCACTGCTGTTTGTGTTCTGCCACCATTCTGTGGCCCACAAATTTTGTCCGACAGAGGAGAAATAGCTTTAGATAACACGAACCGCCTGCTTGCCTGCAGGCGGTTCTTTTTCGGGGGTTACCATTCCTTGCTTGCTCCCCGAACAAAATCCTTATAATGCACCTTGCTTCTCTTGATTTTTTTCTTGGACATTTTTTTGTTCAGCAGTATTTGCTTTTGTTTTTCCAAATGGGCTTCCCTTTGCATTTTGCGGAAATTGTCCAATCGTTGCCGGGGCAGCTGTCCATTTTCAATGGCCGCCCGGACTGCGCACTGGGGCTCATCTTGGTGGGTGCAGTCGTTGAATTTGCACTGCCTGGCCAACTGCTCAATGTCCTGGAAGGAGTTGCCCAGGCCGCTGTGTGCAAACAACGCCAGCTCACGTATGCCCGGGGTGTCGATAAACAAAGCACCGCCCGGCAGCATGAACATCTGCCGGTGAGAGGTGGTGTGCCGCCCCCGGCTGTCGTCTTGACGCACATCGCCGGTTTTCATCAGCTGCTGCCCTGAAAGCAGGTTGACCAACGTCGATTTCCCAACTCCCGAACTGCCTACTGCCACATGGTTTTTGCCCGGCAGGAGGGCCTGCTGGAGTTGGTCTAAACCGGTGCCATCGATGGCGGAAACGACATGGACATCTACATCAGCATGGGCTTGTTGCACTTGGCTGGCCATCTCGTCAGCGGCAGGTGCCAGATCAGCCTTGGTCAGCACCACCACCGGCTGAACGGCTGTTTCCTGAGCCAGGGCGATGTACCTGTCCAGGCGAGCCGGGTTGTAATCGCCTTCCAGCGCCTGGACAATCAGGCAGATGTCCACATTGGCGGCGATGACCTGGGCCTCCACGTCTCCATCAACTTTTTGCCGTTGCAGGCAACTGTGCCGGGGCAACACCGCCTGGATCAACCAATCTCCGTTGCCGATTTCCCTAATGGCAACCCAGTCACCGATGGCAGGCCGCCGGGCGGCATGGTAGAGTTGGTGACGCAACTTGCCGCTCATCTCAGCATTGCCAGTGTCCCGGGGAGTGGCAACCTGGTACTTGCCCGGCCACACGGCGGTTACCCGTCCAGGTTCCAATCCTTCCTCCCAGTACGGAATGAACTTTTCTTCCCAATCTTTATTCCAACCAAAATCTTTTAAAATGGTATCCTCCTCAAAGTTTATTGAGCCGCCCTGGAAAAGTGCACATAAAAACCGCAGGAGAAACCCTGCGGCACTATTCAGGGATGCTCTTGGTTGAGTGGCAGCATTAGCTGCCATTATGCAGTTACCGGTTAATCACCATTTGTTGTTCGTTTTGCATAATACCAACCTCCTTTGAGAAACAAGACCAACAGTAATATACAATAGATTGAGATGAATTGCAACCGAATTATCTGAGTGTAAGCAAAGGCCCAAACCAAAGGTTTGGGCCAGTTTGTTATCTGAGGATCAGCCGGTCGGCACGGTATGTGTAGAAAGTGCCGTCCAGGGAAATTTCAAACCGGATGAACATGTTGTAGCCTTCCATTTCCAAAATCTCGAAATAGAATGTGTCACCATCGGGAGCGGAAAAGCGGAACAAGTCTACGTTGCGGCTCCCCTGTCCCAAATCACGAAGGCTGGTTCTTCTGTCAGTGATTGTCCAGGCAGCATCGGCAATGGTGTTTACATCTGTAAGGTGGCCAATCCATTGTCCTGCTTTTTCAAAGGGAGCGATAAAATCCTGGTAACGTTTTTGGGCAAGCTCATGGTCGGTGGCATCTTCTCCATTCAACCATGCCTGGAGCATTTCTCCATCTTCAGAAACCCAGAATTCCCATGCTTCGTTTTGTTGGGGATATTCCAGGGCAATGTGGGAAGCATCCACACCATCAATAATCTCTTCACCAAGGTAGGTGAGGTTGCCATCGAGCAATTCATCCCTGTCTGGATAGTCAATGGAGTATTGGTACTTCATTTCCTCAAAAACCATTGCTATTGCCAGCGGGTTGTCCAGTTGATGGAACTCTCCAGAAACATAGGCTTCAGTGGGTTTGTCATTGTTGCCGTTATCGTTGTCGTTATCGTTAGCAGAGCAACCAACGGCAGCCACCATGACCAAGGCCAAAAAAATTACGAGTATCCTTTTCACAAAACTCCTCCTTTAATAAATGGAAACTGCAGTCAATGTCTGCCCTCACAGTTGGCATAACATCCTCACAACATAATACAACATTTCAGTTTTTCAGTCCAGTGATACAGCAAGAAAATTTAAACTGTAACGATGGTCATTCCCCCCGGGTTTCCAGCTCCAGCCACTCAAGATAGTCCAGCGCCTCATGCCGGTTGGCGCCGCACATCTCTGTCGACGGCCTAAGCCCCTTGCATACAGCTGGTCGTTCTGGTTTGCCAAACAGCAGACAGCGGTAATCTTCACTGAGATGGATGCATGTCACCCCCGCCGGTTTGCCCGCTGGCATGCCGGGTATGAGAGAGGAGATGGATGGAGCGATGCAACAGGCGCCGCAACCGGGGCGGCACCGTCCGGCGGCAATGTCATTGTTGCTCATGTTCCCGCCACCGTTTCTCAGGCAAAGGTTGGCCAAACACAA
>PWLI01000076.1 GCA_003559415.1 Clostridiales bacterium
AAACCATCATAAATACCATCCGCAGATGCCCCTCAGGGGCGCTGAGCTACACTGTGGACGGGGTAAAGCATACAGAGTTCTTCCCCGAGGAAGAGATTGTCGTCAGAAAGGACGGGCCTTATGAGGTCAGGGGATCCATTGAGCTGGACAACCCCGACCAGCCGACGCTCATTGAGCAGTATGTGCTCTGCCGCTGCGGCAAGTCCAAGAACCACCCCTTCTGTTCCGGCCAACATGAAGATGAGGGCTTTAAGGATGAAGGCACGGTGGGAAAAGAGGATTAAAAGTAACTGGAACTTGACTATAAACATAACGGCTGCCCACTTGGCAGCCGTTTTTGCTTAACGGATAAGGTCCTTCCACCCCTCATATATCATCACCATGGCCAGGGTGTCCAGTTCGCAGTATTTCAGCAGAGCCTTTTCGATGGCCTGACGCACATCCTGGGGTACATCCTCAAACTGCAGCCGGGCATAGGCAGTCATTGCGGCACCGCCCTCCCGGATGTCTTCGGCATCATTGGCAAGCTGTTGTTTTTGCTGGTCGGAGAAATCATCGAAGATGCCCGGAAGCAACTTGTAAGGATCTTTTACCCAGCCGTCTTGTTTCTCAATCCAAACTTGGTCTTTAAAGTTTAAGCTTGTTATGCCATTTGCCGCCCCATAGATGGGCTGGCTGTACTTGTTCTGGACATACTGTGAGTTGTTCAGCACTGCCGGCAGCACCTGCTTAATGGAGTTGGAACCCTTCATGTAAGGGTCATAGTAGTAGCGCTTTACCAGCTCCAGCATGTCTATCATGGTGCGCTCCCCCTGCCATTGGTCGGCGCTGTTGGCGGTGGAGGTGGATATGGTCCTGATAAACTTACACAGCTCGTCCCGGTCGGTGATGGGATTGGGGTCGTCCTGCAGCTGGTTGTAGATGTGATTCAGAAAGGTGTTCTCATGGGCAGCGTAGCGGAAGATGCTGCCGTTGTCCTTTTCCAGCTGTTTTTTCAGTGCCCGGATGAAATCATAATTGGGGAAGGATCCGGGCTCAGTGTTTAGATATTCACTCCTGTGTTCCACTGTGCCGTCCCCATGGACAACATGGTGGGAAAACTGAAAGGCAATACCCTCATATGGTCGGCGTCCCTTGGTGAAGGGGATGGCCACCATGGAGGTTTCAAAGTCCACAAAGTGCAGGGGGAAGGTCCAGGATGCCATCTCCCTGGCCAGATTTTCCCTGTCTATCCAGTGAGAGTTGTCCTGCGCTTTGGCCTTTTCCACCTGCAGCCACTGGCGCTGGGTGACAGACAGCCCGGGGTTGTTATCTTCTGTCGGGTTGACATCGCTTTCCAAGACTTCTACAAGCTTGATGCGTCCATCTTCAATCAGGTCGTTCTTCTTACGGTAATTCCAAAGCTCCAGCACTGTCTGGTCTTGAAAGTCTGCATCCGTCCAGCCCAGCACCTGTTTCCAGCATTCGTGGAAACCGCTCTTAAGCCCCTCTTGCATATCTTCCGGCGTTGCCCGGAACTGACAGGCCCCACAGCGGGATGAAAGCCGGGGTTGCAGCTTTCTGTCTTCTCTATAGGCATCGGCCAGCTGTTGGACATGCTGGGCGAAGGGAGTTTCTTCAATCGGTTGTTTAAAGATAATGTCGCAACACTGATCCACCTGGACGGCCCTGAGCATGGGCACCGACAGGTCCTCTGCAGTCGGTTCCTCAACTACCCTGACAGTTTTACGCCCGCGGTCGTTTCGAACCAGCTTAAACTTCTGGTTGAGCCCGTCGGTGGGACACTGGGCGTTTTTGTCCGTCAGCATCAGGTAGGCAGATATTTCCCAGTCGGGGAAGGCCTGGGACAGGACATGCTTTTGAAAGGCCACATCATAGAGATATGATTGCCAGCCGTAGGAAATGCCGCCCCGGCCGAGGAAGTCCTGTTCACAGGTGCCGTCAAAGGACTTGGATTTGACCTCTATAAGCTCTACGCGGTTGCCTGTCTTTTTCAGGATGTCCACCCGGACGAAGAAGTCTCGGTAAGTGACCGCCGCTTCATAGATAGTTACGTTTTCCCGTTTCAGCAGCTCATTGGTTTGGTCCAGCGCATCCTGGGTGTGGATGGTCTCTATGTCATGGCCGCCAGGGTAATAATACTTGGCCAGCTCGCCCACCTGGAAGCCGCCCTCGGCCAACGCCTCCATGAAAGGGTCTTCAAGTTTTTGGTCGGCATAATCCTTTTTGCCGGTATAGTATAGTTTGGTGGGGCATTCCAGGGCCAGGGCAAAGCGGGACTTGCTGAGGTATCGCGGCCGCATGGGCAGCCCTCCTTTCCTTGCAAAATCATTTAATAGTTAACTGGGTAGTCATCCCAAGTAGTATTGTCCAACTCACGTCCGTTTTTCTTTTTGTTAACACCGCCCCACTGTTTGAAGAAAAAGGACACTTGCTGTTTTTCACAAGCTTCTTTGACATCCCTCACCCACGTCTCATCCATGGGCCGGGCCTTGGGGCCAGACTCGCCACCTACAATGGCCCAATCAATATTAGCCAGTTTGATGTCAGCAACTGGCCCCAGCAATGGTTCAAAGGACACAAATCTAATGCTGGCGGGAATGTTTCGCAAATCGTCAATCCGGGCAGCGGTGTCTTGATTTTCGACTGTGACACCAGCCCAAATGTTACTTGTCCATTTAAGTTTGGGAGCGAGCTCAAGCATCCGTCTTGGCCGTTTAGTAAGGACTTGGAAAGTATGCTTGGACGCCATGTTCATAACTTCAAATAAGCTCAAAATGTCTTCAGCATCTACGTCTTCGTGAAACAGATCGGACATAGAGCACACAAACACAAGCTTGCTACTCTTCCACTTCAGGGGTTCGTTAAACAAATCTCGATGCACAGTTGGGGAGAACTTGTTTCGATATCTCACATTCCCCATGGCATGAAGGCGGTGAGCCATTCTCTCTGCATAGCAATTAGCACAGCCCGCAGAAATTTTGGAGCAACCTGTTACAGGATTCCAGGTCATTTCTGTCCATTCAATTTTCGTGCTTGCAGCCATATTTGCCACCTCCTCCCACATAATAACACATACACCATGACAAGAACACATGTTCCTCAGCGCCGAAATATAACTTTTGTTCCCTCGGGAAAGGTTCCCTTTCTTCGTTTATTGTGGGAAACAACTTGTATTTTTGCTTCTTTTTCCAGTTCTTTTAACGCTTTTCTGGTGTGAGTTTTTTTATAGTTTGTTCCTTTGATGACAAAGTTTTCAATCTCGTCTATGCTAGGTTGCTGCTCTTTGAATTCAATAAAGATTTCTTGAGCCAGCGTTTCTATGTCTGGGTTTTTTTCAAAAAGATTCACTTGCCCTTTATCGCGTGCCCTAAAGGAAAACGAGCCCGTAGGTGCGACCTTCCACATGGCAGCTTTCATTACCTCAAGCCCAACTATGCTGTTTGTGCCAAAAAACAAAAAATACGTAAGCTTATT
This sequence comes from Clostridiales bacterium, assembly GCA_003559415.1. GTDB lineage: Bacteria > Bacillota > Proteinivoracia > UBA4975 > PWLI01 > PWLI01. The sequence goes on from PWLI01000076.1 coordinate 3,478, forward strand.
ACGGGAATCATACATGCTAAAACGCCACACGTATTTGGCAAACTTACTCAGCTCAGCTTCGAAGATTTCATGTAAACACAGACTTCTCTCCCTGAGATCCTTGATAGAAAGGCAATCCTGCCAAGAATCACTTCCATATAGTAGCGTTAAGTGCTTGCTAAGGTTTTCTTGTTCGCAAAACCTCTGGATGCTTTCAATGTTATAGTTCATAAAAAACTCACACGTATCGTTTTGCATAAATGTTTTGAGATCAGACAATTTAATTCCTTTTATACCAAATGGGTCAATAAAAAGAAATGTGGGGGTTGTTCTTCTGCCTTGACCCTTCATATGCGCCAAAACGCGCGAAAAAGCTTCTGCAAATTCTCCCTCATAGAACTGTACATATACATTGTCTGGAAGTGAAAACTCTTTCACGGTACTCTCAAGCTGAGCCAACCTACATGGGTCTTTTTCCACAAAAATGAATCGGATACTTTTAAAATTTTTGAGGCTTTTATGTTCCAGCGTTGTTCTAAGGGCAATTATAGGTGAACCCTCTTCGCCTCCTAAGTACTTCCCTGGCCCACTAAAACCATCAAAATACACCACTTCGTCGTAAGCTGTAGCAAGCTTGGGTAGCCAAGCCTTTAAATATTCCCGGACTATGTCTATCTTCGCCAGCGTATGAGGACCTGCAGGCCACAACTTTTTTCCTTTACTCAAGATAACACCACCCTTAACTAATATTCGTCTTATTAGACTCCACTATATTAGACAGGGCCGTTTGAGTAGAACTATATTCCAATAATAACACAGGCTGGACCAGCTGATGTCACTTTGTAGGTAACGTGCATATTCCCAAGAAAGCGACCCCGCTTCCGTCGGGAGCGCTCTCCTTTTTCTGTCAGGCAGTGGCTGGGACAGAGTATGGCTTTTACATGGGATACAAAGCGACCCCTGGGCGGGGGTCGCTTTTGTCAGGCGGTTTCAGCCGGAGACTGCTTGTTGTTTTGGATATACTCTTCTACTCTGCCTGCCAGTATCTTTAGCGGCATGGAGCCGCTTTTCAGCACCACATCGTGGAAGTCTTTGATGTCAAACTGCTGGCCCAGTTCATCCATGGCCCATTGGCGCAGGCGGACAATTTCCAGCTCACCTATTTTGTAGGCGGTGGCTTGGCCGGGCATGACGATGTAGCGTTCAATCTCAATAACCACGTTGGTTTCATCGGCGCCGCTGTTTTGCACCATGTATTCGATGGCCTGTTCCCGGGTCCAGCGCTTGTGGTGCAAACCGGTGTCCACCACCAGGCGCACCGCCCGGAACAGCTCAGACATCAGGTAGCCCAGCACGCTGTACTGGTCGCTGAACAGTCCCTGCTCGTGGGCCAGTTTCTCGGCGTAGAGGGCCCAGCCCTCGGCATAGGCGGTAAAGGGCATCATCCGCCGGAAGATGGGTACACCTTTGAGTTCCTGCTGCACCGCCAGCTGGAAGTGATGGCCGGGGATTGCCTCGTGGACGGCCAGCGTTTCCATGTCATACTTGCGGGGCATCTTCAAGAGGTTTACCGAGAATATCCCGGGCCGGGAACCGTCCATGGCCGGCAGGTTGTAGTAGGCGCCGGGGGCGGTCTTCTCTTTGAATTCAGGTATGCGGTCGACAATCACGCCAGCTTTGGGCCGGATGTTGAACAGGTGGCTGATGCCAGCATCCACCCGGTCGATGATGGCCTGGTAATCCTTGAGCACCTGTTTTCTGCTCTCATCATTGTCTTCGTACTGGAAGCGGGGGTCCTCTGCCATGTCGTCCAGGCACTCCATCAATGGCTTTTTGTAGCCCAGCTCCCTGAGGATGCCTGTCATCTGGCTGTGGATTCGCTCCACCTCGGACAGACCGATGTTGTGGATTTCTTCAGCAGTGAGCTCAGTAGTGGTATAGCGCTTGAGCAATGTTTGGTAGTACTCATCACCCTGGGGCAGCTTCCATACACCGGCGTCGGTGGTGGCCTTTTCCTCCAGGTCAGACAAATAGTCCATCAGCAGCCGGTAGCCGGGATAGACTGATTGTTCTACCTGCTCCTTGGTTTGATTCAGCAGCTGGGATTTGTCGTTACTGCTCAAGTCTTTTAGTTTGTTGAGCTTTTCTTCCATGTTGGTGTAGAGTATGTTTTTCTCGGCAGTGGGGGCAATGAAGTTTTCCATCTCGGCCAGAACCTTTTCAAACACAAATTTGGGAGGAATTACCCCCTTTTGCTCCCGGATCTTGAGGCTTTCTACTACCTGTTCAAATTTGCGTTTTACCTTGGACAGCCGGATGTTGTAGTAACGGGCG
>PWLI01000045.1 GCA_003559415.1 Clostridiales bacterium
ATCGGGGCAGGGGTCGGTGATGATGCTGCCCTGGCCGTTACAACGGGAACAGGTGTGGACCTGGACCATGCGGCCCAGCAATGTGTTCTGCACCACCCGCACCTGGCCGCTGCCCTTGCATTCCGGGCACTGGGACGGGCTGGAGCCCTTCCTGGCCCCTGAGCCGCCACAGGCGGAGCAGGGGCGGTATACCCGCACCGAAATCTCCCGTTCCACGCCAAAGGCAGCTTCGGCAAAGCTCAGCTCCACATCAACTCCCACATCGGCTCCCTGACGGGGCCGGGAGCCCTGGCGCCGGGCCTGCTGGCCGAACATCGATTCAAATATGTCTTCAAAGTTAATCCCGAATCCACTGGCATCAAACCCGCCAAAACCCGGGCCGGCCTGTTGGTCGCCGGTATGCCCGAAGTTGTCGTACTGTTCCCGGCGGGACGGGTCGCTGACAATGTCATAGGCCTTTTTAAGCTCTTTAAACTTGGCAGCGGACTGTTCGTCGCCGGGGTTGTGGTCGGGATGATATTTACGGGCCAACTTGCGGTAGGCCTTTTTTATCTCTTCCTGGGATGCGTCTCGGCTTACTCCCAGCACCTGGTAAGGGTCAAATCCAGCCATGTGTCCCACCTCCGGGTAAAAGTCAAAGCCCTTTCAGGGCTCTGACTGTCGTGCTACTGATCCTGGTTCTTGTCTTCCTCTTCGTCTACGTCGGTTGCCTCTGCGTCCACAGTTTCATCAGATTCCTGTTGCTGCTGGTCTCCCTGCTCTGCCTGAGCCTGTTGGTAAGCCTGGGAAGCCAGTTCGTGGACTATCTTGGTCAGGCCGTCGGTCTCTGCCTTGATTTTTTCCACATCGTCGGTCTTAGCTGCCTCTTCCAGCTTGGCAACTGCGTCCTCTATCTCTTTTTTCTTGGCCTCTTCCAGTTTGTCGCCCAGTTCATCCATGGACTTTCTGGCGTTGTAAATCAGCGAATCGGCGTTGTTCTTGGCCTCCACCAGCTCTTTGCGACGGTTGTCTTCTTCCGCCGCCTTCTCGGCTTCGTCCACCATGCGCTGGACTTCGTCATCGCTGAGGCCGCTGGATGCAGTGATGGTAATTTTCTGTTCCTTCTTGGTGGCCAGGTCCTTGGCGGAAACATTGACAATGCCGTTGGCGTCAATGTCAAAGGAAACTTCTATCTGGGGCACGCCCCGGGGCGCCGGGGGGATGCCGTCCAGGTGGAATCGTCCCAGCGTCTTGTTGTCGGCCGACATGGGCCGCTCGCCCTGGAGCACGTGGATTTCAACACTGGTCTGGTTGTCGGCAGCGGTGGAGAAAATCTGGCTTTTAGACGTGGGGATGGTGGTGTTGCGCTCAATCAGTTTGGTGAACACACCGCCCAGCGTCTCGATGCCCAGGGACAGGGGCGTTACGTCCAGCAACAGCACGTCCTTGACGTCTCCGGCCAGTACTGCGCCCTGGATTGCCGCGCCCAGCGCCACAACCTCGTCGGGGTTGACCCCTTTGTGGGGATCTTTGCCCGCTTCCTTTTTAACTGCTTCCTGCACTGCCGGTATACGGGTGGATCCGCCCACCAGTATAACCTTGTCCACATCGCCGGGAGCCAGCTTGGCATCCTTCAGCGCCTGGCGAAGCGGTTTCATGGTCAGTTCCACCAGGTGGCTGGTCAGCTCGTCAAACTTGGCCCGGGTCAACGTCATGTCCAAATGCTGGGGGCCGTCCTGGTTGGCAGTGATAAAGGGCAGGCTGATGCTGGTCTGCATGGTGGTGGACAGCTCCACCTTGGCCTTTTCCGCCGCCTCTTTCAGCCGCTGCATGGCGCTGCGGTCTTTGGAAAGGTCGATGCCGCTTTCTTTCTTGAATTCTGCCAGTATCCAGTCAACAACACAGCGGTCGAAGTCGTCGCCGCCCAACTTGTTGTTGCCGTTGGTGGCCTTGACCTCAAAGACGCCGTCCCCTATTTCCAGCACAGATACATCAAAGGTGCCGCCACCCAGGTCAAAGACCAAGATGGTCTGGTCTTCGCCCTTGTCCATGCCGTAGGCCAGGGCGGCCGCTGTGGGTTCGTTGATGATGCGCAGTACATTCAAGCCGGCAATTTTGCCCGCGTCCTTGGTTGCCTGCCGCTGGGCGTCGCTGAAGTATGCCGGGACCGTCACAACGGCGTCGGTCACCTTTTCGCCCAGGTAGCTTTCAGCATCCTGCTTAAGTTTTTGCAGAATCATTGCGGAAACTTCCTGGGGTGAGTAGCTCTTGTCACCGATTACAGATTTGTGGTCGGTGCCCATGTGCCGCTTGATAGACTCAATGGTTCCATCGGGGTTGACCACTGCCTGGCGCTTGGCGGTCTGGCCCACCAGGCGCTCGCCATTTTTGCTAAATGCCACCACTGAAGGGGTCAAACGACCGCCTTCGGCGTTGACGATTATCTCAGGATCGCCGCCTTCCATAACTGCAACCGCTGAATTGGTTGTTCCCAAGTCGATACCGATTACTTTCGCCATTATTCTTCCTCCTTAAGTTTGTTTACATGAACCATGCTGGGGCGGAGAAGTTTTCCGCCCAGTTTATATCCCCGCCGGACCTCTTCCACCACAACGTTGTCCGCTTCCGAGTCCCGGCAGCAAAATCCACAGGCCTCGTGGTACTGGGGATCAAAGGGCTGTCCTATTGCGTCTATCGGTTCCAGGCCTTCCTGCTGCAGCACATTGAGCAACTGGCTGCGGATCATTTCAATACCCTTGGCCAGGCCCTTGTCGGCTTCAGCGGAAGCCAATGCATGTTCAAATGAGTCCAATATCGGCACCAGCTGGGAAATCAGCTGCACGTTGGCCCGGGCAACCATGTCGCTGTGTTGCCGTTCCACCCGTTTGCGGTAATTGTCGAAATCTGCCGCCAGGCGGGTGTAGCGCTGTTGCAATTCTTCCAGCTGGGCCTCCAGTTCTGCACAGGGGTTTTCTGTCTGCCCATCGTCCTCTGGGATTGACTCCCCCTGGGCTCCTTGGTTTTCTGGAGGTGCCGCTTCTTCTTTTTGCTTCTTTTTCTTCTTTTCCTCACTCATTTCCCATTCCTCCGTCCTCTTGGAAGTGTTGGCGCAGCCGTTTGAGCAGGCTGACGGTCTTTGCATATTCCATCCGGGCCGGGCCCAGAATACCGAAAAGCAATTTCCGGTCCGGCCTGGTGTAACTGGCTATTACCAGGCTGCAATCGCTGAAGGAATCCACCCCGATCTCTGATCCAATCTTGATGGCTATGTCTTCATCTGCCTGGAGCAGCGGCAGCAGTTGATCATTTTGTTCCAGCGAATGCAACAGCTTGCGCACCTTTTCCACATCTTTAAACTCCGGTTGGTTCAACAGGTTGGTGGCTCCGTCGATGACCAGGTTTTGGTCGCCGGTCAGCATCATGTAGTGCACAATAGTAAAGATGCTGTCTATAAGCCGCACATTGCCGGCAAAATCCTTCTTCAGGTCGGCCACCAGCTTCTCGTCGATGTCCTGCAACGTCACGCCTTCCAGCTGCCTGTTGACAAACCGGGTCAGGTGCCTGACCTGCCGGCTTTCCAGCCCCTGGGGCAGGTTGACCGAGTGGTGCCGGACGGTGCCGTCGCTGAGCACCACAATCAGGGTGGCGGCAGTGTTGGTCACCGGAATTATATCTATATGCCGTATAGACTGGCTGGGTGATGCCGGTTCGGCAATCAGCGACAGATAGCTGGTAACGGAAGACAGCAGCTTGGCCACATCCCGGCTCAGGCTGCCCGAGGAAGACCGTATGCTCAGCAGCAGCTTGTCCAGCACTTCGCTGTCCTTGCCGCTCAGTTCCGATTCGTCCATCATGGTGTTGACATAGAAGCGGTATCCCCAATGAGAGGGGATGCGCCCGGCGGAGGTGTGGGGTTGTTCCAGGTAGCCCATCTCCTCCAAGTCAGCCATCTCATTCCGTATGGTGGCAGGGCTGAGGCCGATGTCGTGGCGCTTGACCAGCGCCCGGGATCCCACCGGCTCGGCGGTGAAAATATAGTCCTGGATTACCGCCTTCAGTATCGCCCGCTTGCGCTCATCCAGCATTTTTACCCACCTCCTGCTGTTAGCACTCTCACAGGGTGAGTGCTAATTCCTAATAAAAAAAATACCACTAGCCCTGTAATTTGTCAACGCCCGAAGGCTGTGGACCAGTGGAAATCATTTGCTCACCGCATAAAACACCACTCCGTGATCATTATAGGGTTCACTGCCGGTCAATAAGCCCTTTATGGCTTCTACTTTCGAAAACCCAACAGGGCTGAATATCTTTTCCACATCCTCTTGATTAAAGTAGTGGTTCCAAAACCTGTACAGCCGGAAGGAGTCGTCATCCCCTATCACTAAATGCTGGTCCAGCGTTGCTTTGTTTTCTTTAAAATGGAAGCTTTTACTTAAACAAATATATGGATCAGGCTTCCAAAACCCTCCTTCAGATATTTCCCACGAAGAAGTAAAATTTAACCTTTCAATTGTTTCTTCGTCAATTCCATCAAACAAGAAAATCCCTCCCGGCCTCAACGCCTTGTGAATCATTTTTACCAATGACATGCGTTCTTCCGGTATCAATACTCCAAAGTCGCAATAAATCATCATGATGAGATCAAATTGGCCCTCAAAATCCAGGTTTAAATAGTTATCATGGACATATACCACATTGGATTGGCTCTTCTCCCGCTGTTTAACGGCATAATCAATGGAGTTTTGGGAAAAATCTACCCCTGTTACCTTGTGGCCTCTCTTGGACAAACGTTCCGCGTACAGCCCAGGCCCACAACCCAAGTCCAGGATGTCCGATGCCGGCAGAATCATCTTGTCAATCATATCAATTGTCTTGTCAATGTCCGCTGCAGTCCGGCTTGCCGCTCCGATTTCAGGGTCAATATGTACATCCAATAGAAACTTCCCAATGTGCTTATCGGTCCACATTATATCTGTTCCTTTATCATACGGTTTTGGATTGGCAACTGTTTCAATAATTTTCCTGATATCCATAAGAGCCTCCTTTGCAAGTTTCCCTTGGCACATAATCTCTTGCATTTACCCTTCCCCCGTGTTAAAATCCTTATGGCAAGTTAACAGTAAGGGAGGTGTGTTGATGCCCAACATTAGATCTGCAGCCAAACGGGTAAGGGTAAGCGAAACCAAGCGGTTGCGCAACGCCAGCGCCAAGTCCAGAATTCGCACACATATCAAGAAGTTCGAAGCTGCTGCCCGGGATGGCGACAGTGAGAATGCCGTCAAACTGTATCGGCAGACTTCTTCCTTGCTGGACAAAGCTGCTGCCAAGGGTATTATCCACAAAAACACCGCCAGCAGGCGAAAGTCACGGCTGGCCGCAAGATTATAAAAGTAGTCCCGAAGGATTTCGGGATTATTTTTTTGCCATTTTCACCAGCACCGCCTGCAGCAACGCCAAACCACTGGGATGGCCGGTCTTGAACTGGTAGTCGGCCTCGGCCAGCTGCTGCAGCGCCCGGGCACAGTGTTGCTGGTCCACCCGGGCCGCCTGCTTCCACAATTTGCCGAATACATAGGGATGCAGGCCCATCTCTTTCTCCACCTGACTGCTGCCCAGGCCCCGGTTTTTGTGGATAATACCCTTGGCAGCAGCTTTGTCCAGCAAGGAAGAAGTCTGCCGATACAGTTTGACGG
>PWLI01000120.1 GCA_003559415.1 Clostridiales bacterium
CGCCCATGACCTGCTCTTCCATCTCCCGGTGCTGGTCTTCAGTTCCGGTTTTGAAGCCCACGGTTTTTTCCTGCCTGAGAAGATGGGCTCCCACATTTGAGGTCATGATAATTATGGTGTTGCGGAAGTCAACCCTTCTGCCCTTGCCGTCGGTAAGAATCCCGTCTTCCAGCACCTGCAACAGCGTGTTGAAAACATCCGGGTGGGCCTTTTCAATTTCATCCAGCAACAGCACCGAATATGGGCGACGCCGGACTTTTTCCGTCAGCTGCCCCCCCTCATCGTAACCAACGTAGCCGGGAGGGGCTCCCAGCAAACGGGAGGTTGTATGCTTTTCCATGTACTCGGACATGTCCAGGCGGACCATGGCATCTTCATCGCCAAACATTACTTCCGCCAACGCCCGGGCCAGTTCTGTTTTGCCAACACCGGTGGGGCCCAGGAAGATAAAGGAGCCGATGGGCCGCTTGGGATCTTTGAGGCCGGAGCGCGCCCGGCGCACTGCCCGGGCCACCGCCCGCACCGCCTGTTGCTGCCCGATGATGCGCTTGTGCAGTTCTTCTTCCAGGTTGAGCAGTTTCTCCGACTCTTCCTGGTCCAGCTTGTTGACGGGAATGCCCGTCCAACTGGAAACTATATGGGCAATATCATCGGCATTGATTGCCGTTTTGTCCCGGGCCTGCTGATGCTCCCATTTTTCCTTGCGCTGCTCCAGCTCCTGCTGGAGTTTTTGTTTGCGGTCTCTCAGTTGAGCCGCCTTTTCATACTCTTCATTGCCAACAGCGGCAGCCATTTCCTTGCCCAGGTTCTCCAGCTCCTGCTCCATCTCCTTCATATCCGGGGGAGCGGTGTGGCTGCGCAAACGCTGCCGGGAAGCAGCTTCATCCATCAGGTCAATGGCCTTGTCCGGCAAAAACCGGTCAGGGATGTAGCGGGCGGAAAGCTTGACCGCCGCCTGGATTGCTTCATCGGGTATATTTACCCGGTGGTGGGCTTCATAGCGGTCCCGCAGGCCCTGCAAAATAGCAATCGCTTCTTCCTGGCTGGGTTCGCCTACGGTAATGGGCTGGAATCGGCGTTCCAGCGCCGCGTCCTTTTCCACGTGCTTGCGATATTCATCCAGGGTTGTGGCGCCAATGACCTGCAGCTCGCCCCGGGAAAGGGCGGGCTTGATGATGTTGGCTGCATCCAGCGCCCCTTCGGCGCTGCCGGCACCAATAATGGTGTGAAGTTCATCGATAAACAGCACAACATTGCCGGCGGCCTTGAGCTCGTCAATCAGTTTTTTAAGCCGCTCTTCAAATTCACCCCGGTACTTGGTTCCAGCCACCATGGAGGCCAGCTCCAGTGTCACAACTCTTTTGTCCCGCAACAGTTCCGGCACATCACCGTCTTCAATCCTCTGGGCCAGCCCCTCGGCAATGGCAGTCTTGCCCACGCCGGGTTCGCCAATCAGGCAAGGGTTGTTTTTGGTCCGGCGGCTGAGCACCTGGATAACCCGTTCGATTTCCTTCTCCCGGCCAATAACCGGATCCAATTTGCCCTGGGCAGCTTCTTGGGTCAGGTCGCGGCCAAAGGAATCCAAAGAAGGGGTGGAAGATTTTTCCGCCTTCTTGCTTCCCTTGCCCCCCTTGTCGGGAGTTGTTCCGCCACCTTTATTCAGGGCTTCCAGCAAGGTGTCGCGCACCGTGTCCAGATTTATATTGTTGGACTGGAGAAGCTTGGCGGCAATACCTTCGCCTTCCCGCAACACACCCAGCAGCAGGTGTTCAGTTCCCACATAGTTATGTCCCAGCGACTGGGATTCTTCCATGGCCAATTCCAGCACACGCTTGGCCCGGGGAGAAAAGGGCACACCCTGGCCTGCTTCCCGGCTCCCCGAGTCCATGGCCGATGCCATTTGTTGTTGAAGCTGTTGGGCCGATAAGCCCAGCTGCTCCAAAACACCGGCAGCCACACCCTGCTGATCAGCGGCAACGCTCAACAGCAGGTGCTCGGTGCCCACAGCGGGGTGGCCCATCTGAATCGCCAGTTGTTGAGCCCGCATCAGGGCCGCCTTGGCCCGTTGAGTATAGTTTTCAAACATCACTTGACACCTCCTTGATTGTCCTTGTTTATTATTTCCCGGATCAATTGCGCCCGGGATATATCTCTTTCATCAGCATCCAGGTCCCGGTCAAAAATCTGTTGCAGGTAACCAGGCCGGGAAAAAACCAGCAACACGTTGAGTATGCCGGGGTCCACACCTTCAATCAGCCCCAGGTCAATGCCCAGGCGCAATGCAGAAAGCAACTCCAACGCCTCATCGGAACTGATTATCCGGGCGTTGGCCAGCAGGCCATAGGCCCGCCACACCTGGTCTTCCAGGGCCTGGGGCTGCTGTTGCAGCAATGTCTGTCGGGCATCCAGTTCGTGGCGGATAATCTCCGATGCCACCCGATCCAGGCCCCGATAGACTTCAGTCTCTGACGGCCCCAGCGTTATCTGGTTGGAAATCTGATAAACGTTGCCCTGGGCTTCCGACCCTTCGCCATAAAGCCCCCGGGCCACCACGCCTACCTTGCCAGCAGTACCCAGCACTTGGGCCAACTGGTTGCTCCAGGCCAACCCGGGCAGATGAAGCATCACCGAAGCCCGCATGCCTGTGCCCACATTGGTGGGGCAGGTGGTGAGGTAGCCCCTCTGGTGGTTCCAGGCAAATTCGCACCCGGCGGCCAGGGCATCATCGGCCTGGTTAGCCAACTCCCAAGCCTTGTCCAGTTGCAAGCCCGGCAACAATGCCTGAATGCGCAAATGGTCTTCTTCATTGACCATTATGCTGACTGATTCATCCTGGTTGAGCAACACCGCCCCGTATTGCTGGTGGGCCAGCGCCGGGCTGATCAGGTGTTTGTCCACCAGCGCCAGGCGTCGGGCAGCGGAAAGCTCGCCCATGGACAAAAAGCGCACCTCTCCCAGGGGGGCGAGTTTGTGCTTTTCCCACCAGGCCTTAACACGCTGGCGCACATCTTCCAGTTGTTTGGCAGTGGCAGCACCGGGAAAGGGAATGTCGGCCAGGTTGCGGGCCAGCCGCACCCTGCTGCTGATGACCACGGTGTTCTCCGGGCCATCGCCCTCCATCCACCGGCTCATGGACTGGTTGATATAATTTCCCAGGCCCATCAGCTGCCACCTCCCTGTTGCAGGTTGCGAATTTCATCCCGCAACCTGGCAGCTTCTTCAAACCTTTCCGCTTCCACAGCCTCAGTCAATTGCCGTCGCAGTTCACTGATGTGGGTGTCTTCACCCTGATCGCCTGACTTGCCAGCCGGAATTTTGCCCCGGTGTTCTGTGCGCCCGTGAACCCGGCCCAGTATGGCATCCAATAAAGGTTCCCATGCCTGGTAACACTGGGCACAGCCCAGGCGTCCGCCTTGGCGCAGCTGTTGCTCAGTCATGCCACAACCTTCACAGGTGGGCGGCCGGGCGTTTGTGCCCGGTTCCCAGTCCACCATGCCGGTCAGCATTTTGTGCAGGGCAAATACAGGATCACTGTGCCCATCCTGCTGGGCGCAAACCTGGCAAAGGTGCATCTCGGTTTTCTTGTTGCCCACAATCTGTGTAATGTTCACTGTAGCCTGTCTCGCTCCACAATTTTGACACAGCATCCCTTCACCCCCTGTCACGGATAATGGCGGCAACCATGGCCGCCAGCAATCTGGCCCGAACTTGATCGACAATAGGCAGAGGCACATCCAGTGCCACCCTGTCCACTGTTGCCTGCATCATGCGCAACTCCCGGCCGGTGATTACCTGTTGTTCATGGAGCCAGGCAATGATGTCCGCTGCCTGGCGCTGATTCAAGCCATCCCGGGACAACTCCTCCATCAGTGGCAGCAAGTCGCTGATACTGTCCAACTCCAGTCGAATAATGCGCACATAGCCGCCGCCGCCCCGCTGGCTCTCAGTCACGTACCCCCGCTCCAAACTAAAGCGGGTGTGGATTACATAGTTTATCTGGGATGGGGCACAGCCAAAGTTCTGGGCCAGTTCGTTGCGCCGCAGCATAATCACATTGTCGTCACTCTGTTCCAACATGGCTTTTATGTGCCGTTCAATTATGTCCACAAGGCTCATAATCTCACCCCTCAAGGCCCTTGACCTTCTTTGACCTTTAAGTTTATTATACAGCCCCCGGCAACAAAATGCAAGGGGCTGGTGCTTAGCTCAGGTGGGGAACAAAGATGCGCACTGTGACCTTGGGGTTGACCAATTGGCAAATCTGCAGGTCGCAACAGGCACTGACCAGCATTGCCGCCTCTTCCCTGGGCAAGCTGGTGGAAGAACGGATATAGTCCACCGCATCTTTGCAGGCGGCATCAATGGCTCTGCCCAAAGTGGGGGCGCTGTGAACCAGGTAGGTGCCCTGAGGGCTTGTCACCCGGGGCCCGGAGATGTTGGCCTGCTTGTGCAGGTGCACCTTAAACCTCACTTCAGCGCTGGCTTCAATGCCGGTCCCGCCCAATTCTCCATCGCCCATTGAGGCATGGACATCTCCCAACCCCAACAGGGCGCCGGAGCAGGACACCGGCAGGGGGATGCTGTTGCCGGGGCGCACTTCCCTGGTGTCCAGGTTGCCGCCGTGGGTGCCAGGGGTATGGGAAGGGATTTCACCCTTCTCCGGCGCCACCCCGATAACACCCAGCATGGGCTTAAGGGGCAGGGAAATTCCCGGGGCAAAAAGGGCGCTGTTGCCGTTCAATTCACATACCAACAAACGCGGTTCCTTGACAAGTTTGCCCAGCCGTCCCATGCCCGGGGCAACCATCATAAACCCCTGACCGGCCAGGTTTATGTCCAGAATCTCCACCTCCAGTGCGTCCCCCGGCTCAGCGCCGGTGATGAAGAAGGGCCCGCTGACCGGGTTGACCCGGGTCCTGTCTATTGTTTCCGGAGATTGGCCCTGGCTGTGGACCTGGCCACCAAAACAATCGGCGGTTTCCACCACAATGGTCTCTCCGGGGGTGAGCTCAGCCACCGCCTGGTGAGCGGGAGAAAAACTGTAGACCACAGAACCCGCGTCCTTTATTTTCATTTCTTCACCCCCACAGTTTTAGTGACCTGTCAGTCATCGCTGGAAAACTTCTTGTACGCTTCGGCAGTATACTTGTTGCCGGCATTCCAGAACAAATACTCCTTGACCCCCTGATCCTTCAGGGCCTGGAGTTGGTCTTGCACTTCCTTGACACCGTAATTGAAGTCTCTGTCATTGAAGTCCTGGAGCCATGGGCGCAGTATTACCGGCGAGTCCGCCTCTTCAATCCGGTTCAAGTACTCCCTGACACCTTTGTGAATAACGGTATAGGGGTCGCGGTTTTGCTTGCCGGGGAAATAGGTGTGGTCAGCGTAATGACCCGGGTACATCATCGGGCATATGATGTCCAGGCCGCTGGCCAGCAACAGCTCCAGCTGCTGGCCCACCGTCAATTCATGGGACACCCGGCCAATCAGGCCGTAGATGTCGGCGGAAACCTCCACGTTGTAGGGCTTGAGTTCCTCAACCATGTAAGCCAGAAACTCGGCAATTACCTCTGTGCGCTCAAATGGGCCGTCGCTGGTCAGGTTAAAAGGCGGTATATCTTTAATAACATCCACAGC
>PWLI01000040.1 GCA_003559415.1 Clostridiales bacterium
GGCTTGCCGTCTTTGTCCAACAGGCGAACACCCAGTGCCTGGAGGGCTCCGGCGCCGCCGTCGTTTGTGGCGCTGCCGCCAATGCCCAGGATGATGCGCCGACAGTCCAGCTTGGCGGCCTCAGCCAGCAGTTGGCCGGTGCCGTAGGTGGTGGTGACCAGGGGGTTGCGTTGATCTGCCGGCACCAACCCCAAGCCCGATGCCGCGGCCATCTCTATTACCGCCCGTCCGCCGGGCAGCATGCCCCAGCGGGCTTTCACCGGCTGGCCCAAAGGTCCTGTTACAGTGGAGGTGACAAATTCTCCCTTCTCGGCTGCCACCAGGGCGTCAACAGTGCCCTCGCCGCCGTCGGCCAGGGGCATTTCCACAACCTCAGCCCCGGGCAACACAGCATTGACACCCCGGGCCATGGCCCGGGCCGCCTTGGCAGCAGTCAGCGATTCTTTGAAGGAATCGGGGGCGACAAGGATTTTCATAGTCAGTCCTCCAGAAAAAGATTGGTGGACAGGTAACGTTCCCCGGTATCGGGAGCTACTGTCACTACTATCTTATTCGGCCCCAATTCCCTTTTCACCTGTCTGGCGGCCCAAAGGGCAGCACCGGAGGAAATGCCTGCCAGGATACCATTTTCTCTGGCCAACAGTTGGCTGGTTTTTTGGGCATTGGCACCACTGACCGTAATTATCCTGTCAAGCAAGGAAGTGTCCATTACCTTGGGCACAAAACCGGCGCCGATGCCCTGAATGGAGTGGGGTCCGGGCTGGCCACCTGAGAGCACCGGAGAAAGCTTAGGTTCCACTGCTACTATTAGCAGGTCGGGATTGCGTTCCCTAAAAAACGTTCCTACGCCGGTGATGGTGCCGCCGGTGCCCACACCACAGACCAAGGCATCAGGCGCAAAACCCAACTCCTGCAGTATTTCCGGCCCCGTTGTTTTGTAGTGGGCCCGGGGATTGGCCGGGTGTGAGAACTGGTCCAGGTGCAGGTAGTGGTTGTCAGCAGTCAGCAGCGACTGGACGTGTTCAATTGCACCTTTCATGCCTGTGGCGCCAGGTGTAAGCTCGAGAGTGGCTCCATAGGCTTTTAATAGCTGGCGGCGTTCCAAACTCATGGTATCGGGCATTACCAACACCAATTTTAGTTTCATGGCAGCAGCGGCCATGGCCAGGCCGATACCGGTGTTGCCGCTGGTAGCTTCGATGATTATGGTATCGGGTTTAATTTTACCTTGCTCCCAGGCATTTTCCAGCATGGCCCGGGCCACCCTATCCTTGACGCTGCCACCGGGGTTAAACCCCTCCAACTTCACGTACAAACCCGGTTCCAGTTCCACTAAAGGGGTGTTGCCAATCAGTCCCGTGATGTTTTCAGCACTCATTGTTTTTCTCCTTTAGTGTTGCTTCCAGTTGTTCAAGACGGGCTTTTAGTTCTGTCAACTCACAGCGGGGAATCCGGCGTCCCTCTTCCACCAGAACCGATCGCACGCCGACCGCAGTCCTGCCGGGAGGTACGTCATCAAGGACCACAGCCCCGGCTCCAATCTTTGCTCCCTGGGCCAGGGTTATGGGTCCCAGCACAATGGCCCGGGCGCCGATGAACACATCTGCTTCCACTGTGGGATGCCGTTTGCCCCGTTCTTTGCCGGTGCCGCCCAGGGTGACTCCCTGGAAAATGCGCACACCAGGGCCAACAACGGCTGTTTCACCAATTACAACACCCATGCCGTGGTCGATGAAACAACTGGCATTTATGCGGGCGCCGGGATGTATCTCTATGCCTGTTAGAAAACGGTTCATATGACTAATGAATCTGGCAAGAAACAACAGCCGGTGCCGCCACAGCCAGTGAGCCAGGCGGTGCATTGCCAAGCTGTGCAACCCGGGGTAACAAGTTAAGATTTCCAGCAGTGAACGGACTGCAGGATCATGTTTTCGTATAGCAGCGATTTGTGATTTAAGAAACCCCATATGTCTCCCCCTAAATCCGAGTATTTTGCTCGGGTATCTTGTTGAGTATACCAATCATTCTGTCCCAATGTCAATTGGCATACGTCTGCGTTTTTGTAACATGCTTTTAATCTGTCCCACGACAATATTATGGTATAATTCCTATAGCAAAATTTTGGAGGGTGCCATGTTCATTCACGTTCTTAACTAAGCAACTGAATATTGTCGCAAGCCCATGGCCAGCAATCGGCCTGGTTTGTGATGCCTTCAGAGTTAAGAACAGCGGTATCTTTCCATAAGTGTTTTGTGTGGCTTATATCAGTGTACACCAAGACTGCAATGGACGTTGTTCCAGTGCAGTCTTTTTTTCATCCAAGGGGATAGTACACATTAACAGGAACACAGTATGGAACCTGATAGGCATCACCGTTAAATTACTGTACTGAGGTGATGAACATGACGTTGTTAAGATGTCAGGAAATACTCAAAGACTTTGGAGATGTTTCTGTCCTCAAAGGCGTGACGTTTGAAATCAATCAAGAAGACCGCATCGGCCTGGTGGGTCCCAACGGTGCCGGCAAGACAACCCTGGCTGACATTCTCATAGGCCAGCAACAGCCAGACGGCGGCCAGATTATCCGCTATAAAAACAACCTGAGCATTGGCTACCTGCGTCAGGCTACTTCCTATACCCTCAATGTATTCAACCAGCTGGTGGAGGATGCCGGCGGTGATGCCGGAGAGTTTCTCACCCTGACCAGCCACCTGGGGCTGCGCCAGGTAACACATTGGGATGAGGAAAGGTTTCAGGGTTTAAGCGGCGGCGAGCGCACCAAGCTTGCCCTGGCAGATATCTGGCGCACCCAACCTGACTTACTGGTCCTGGATGAGCCCACCAACCACATGGACTACCAGGGCGCCCAATGGCTGATCGGCGAGCTCAAAAAATACCAGGGGGCGGCGGTAATAATCTCCCACGACCGCTACTTTTTGGATCAGGCCACCAGCAGGACGGTGGAGCTGGAGCATGGCAAGACAACAGACTATACCGGCAATTACAGCGCCTATCGCAAGGAAAAGCAGCGCAGGTTTGCCCGTCAGCAACACGCTTACGAGTCTGAACAAAAGCAGCAGCAAAAGATAGAAGAGGAGATAAACCGCCTGGGCCGTTGGTCGGACAAGGCCCACAGGGAGTCCACTAAACAGGAAGGCATGAAGGAGTACTACCGCCTTAAGGCCAAAAAGATGGACCGTTTGGCCAAGTCCCGCATCAAGATGCTGGAGAAAAAGAGAAGAGAAGGGGTGGAAAAACCCCAGGCTGAACAACAGGTGCGCTTTGGCCTGGACCAGGCGGAGAAGCGGGGCAAAAGGGTAATTGAGGCCCGCAATCTTGCCATGGGCTATGGCGAGCACAACCTGTTTTCCCACAGCGATTTTTTCATCCAGCGGGGTGAGAAAGTGGGTCTGTGGGGGCCTAATGGCAGTGGCAAAACCACCTTTATCCGCTTGTTGTTGGATCAGGAGCAACCCCGGGCCGGAGACCTTTGGGCCAGCGAGACGCTGCATGTGGGGTATCTCAGCCAGGATGTAACTGATCTTAATACCGATGAAACGGCCCTGGAATACCTGGGTGTCACTGACCGACGGCAGGTGACCCAGGCCCGCACCCTGCTGGCAAACATGGGCTTTGCCGGCGCCATGGCAACCCGGCCAATGGGGCAGCTTAGCCTGGGGGAGCGGACCCGCGTAAAGCTGGCGGGGATGATTTTGCAGCAGGTGGATATGTTAATACTGGACGAGCCCACCAATCATCTGGACTTGCCCAGCCGGGAGCGGCTGGAGGAGACGCTGGCGGATTACAACGGCACCATGTTGCTGGTCACCCATGACCGCTATTTTCTTGAGCGAATCTGTGACAGACTGCTGATTTTTGATGGGCAGAACATTGTCCGCCAGGAGATGGGCTTTTCAGAATACATGGCCAGGCAAACCCCGGAGGCAAACCAAGATAGCAGCCAGCAAAAAACCATCATTGAAACCCGCATGGCCTGGCTGGTCAACAAACTGTCTGAGCTTTCGCCGGGGGATGATGATTACGCCCAGCTGGATCAAGAGTTCCGAGAACTGGCCCAGGAAAAGCGTGACCTGGGAAAAAAACAAGATTGAAAATTCCCCCGGCATGTGCTATATTTTCCTTGCAAAAGGGGTTGTAGCTCAGGGGGAGAGCGCCTGACTCACATTCAGGAGGCCGCAGGTTCAATCCCTGCCAGCCCCACCATAAACTTAGCCTCAGGTTGCCCTGAGGCTTTTTTGTTTGGGAGAAAATATACAGATTTTAACAAGCAGGTAAACAAATTAAAGTAAAGCGAAGTGTCTTAGCATTTTACACCGTAGCTTGGCAGATTGCGGGCAGCGTAAACTTCCAACATGTGCAGAAGGTTGATACTTGTTATCGATACTTTCTGTAAGGAAATGTCTTCAGTTCAGGCAGCGCCACTCTGCTGACATTGCGCGACAGTATCCCTTCAATCTCCCATTACGATCAGATGGAACGATCCATCCTGCGGGTTCCCATCGGAATCGAACAGCTGAACAACTATCACGTCGTTGCCGAGGCCAATCCTGTTACCAGCTATGGTGCTGACCATCTGTGAACTTAAGATGCTTGTGGTGCTGGTGGCGACCATGCGATAGTTCGAAATGGGTCGGTTGAATTGCACAGTGTATCTACCTACGTCTATGCGGGTGGCACTGACGACGTCGGGAGATTGGATGACGTCCCCGCCTGAGGTGACCCTCGCGTGCAGCAGTGTCCGTGGTGCATCGACGTCGGCATCTTCCAGATCGCCTACCCTATCGTCAAGGCTGGCATTGTCGGATGCCAGATCAGCGACCTGAGCTTTAAGGGATGCCACCTCATCTTTCAGGTCGGCATTGGCTTCCTTCAGGCTCTCCACCTCGGTCTGCAAGTCTTCCAGGCTCTCCAGCTGGGTCTGCAAGTCTTCCAGGCCCGCCTCAACCATCTGAGCAATCAGATCTTCCAAACTATCAACTTGTTCCTCGTCTACTACTCCTGTCGAATCTTCGCCATTATCATTATCCGTTCCGGTACAGGCCGTAACCAAAAAAATCTCAAAAACAACAGTCAACATCTTTAGTAATGCATGTCTGGACATTTTATTTCTCCTTTCATTTTTTATTGTACTGGGTCAAATGCCCTCCACAGTTTATCCCGAAGTGATAAAACAATATTAAATATTTCTACGCAAAGTGCTTTTCTCCTTCATTTTAGTGTAATGTTAGCGCGTTTACCATTTACATCAGGATAACTCAGTATGTCTGGCTACAAGTAAAAGGTGGATAAATGCCTTAATCCTAGCTTCGGGGCAGCCTGGGGCTTTTTTGTTGACCCCCACTTGACTCAAAATCAAGTGCCCTCTTGGCTCATCAAAAACATAACCCTGCAGGTTTGCCTGCAGGGTTTCATTTGGTGCTACTATTGGCGGAAATCCACCCAGCAGCTGCTGCCGGCATGGACAAAGCCCAGCTTTTCGGCCAGTCCCAGGGACTTGCGGCCTTCCTCTATAAGCACATAGGACACTTTGCCCTGGGCACGCTGTTGTTTGATGAGGTTGATGGAGATGGAGTAGGCATAGTTGTTGCCCCGGTGTTCCTTCTTGGTGTAGAGGAACCCAATGGCTCCGTCTTCATGGATGCCGGCCCATGATACCGGTTTCCCATCAACATACACTGCTGCGGTGGGAAAATTGCTGAGGCAATACAGAGCATACCGCCTGACTTCTTCATCGGCTTCTTCCTCTTCAAGCCAGTGGGTGACAACCATGTCGAAGTGTTCAGAGGCCAGTGGGCTAACTGGGTGCTTTTGCTCCGGTAGTGGGGCATCCAGGGGAAGGATATATTTGCTGTGGGGGTAGATTTCGATGTCCCGGCCCTGGACTAGTCTTTCGGCCACCCAGTCTTCCAGGGACATGAAGAACTTGTCCCTTTCACTTAGAGCGGCGATTATTTGTTCCAGATCTTGTTGGTTCTCTGCGCTGATGTAAGTAAGGCCTTCTTCTCCCCTCGCCAGGAAGGAGTCGCCGAATTGGAGAACCTGGGCATTGGGCCTGGCCTCCAGGAAATTGATAATGGAGATGTTTTTTATCGGGTCACGCTTAAGCAACTTCAAGGCAGCTTGTCGAGATGACATGGAATCCCCCCAGCAATATGTTTGATTATAGTATATGTGCTTTTGTGTCACCAGGCAGCAGATATAGACGGTCGTTTGGTCACTCTTTTGGAACAAGTGTAACGGAACATTAACTTGCCTACCCTAATTCTATAGCGTAAAATGGCTACATAGCAATACCCTGTGGTGCTTCCAAAATACCCGGGCAACTTGCATCGGGATGAGGAAAAGTATTGCCATTACCTTGACAGCTGAGATAATAGACTATTGATGGCGGGTGTTCGGATGAACAGTATTTTAAAGACAATAAAAACTTTCGCGGTTGGTGTGGTTTTTGGGATTGGCAGCCCGATTCCGGGGGTTAGTTCCGGAACGCTTGCTATCTTGTTCAATGTTTATGACAGTTTCTTTTCCACTGTCAGTTGGAAAATGATAAAGAATAACTTGCGCGCCACTGTGCTTTTTCTCCTGGGATGGGCTTTTGGCCTTGTGGCAACTACATTGCTTCTGGCATTTTTGTTTGAAGATTACGGGCAAATCGTTAACTTCGTTTTTATCGGGTTAATTGCCGGCAGTGTGCCGATGATTTTTAGAAAGGCAAGTGCGGGAAGGGTAAAAATTCAAAATGTGCTTGTATGTGCACTTGCGCTGGCCTTTATGTTTTTTCTTGCTTTTTTCGCTGGCGATTTGGCAACACACAGCACAATAGAGGAGCTTGGTGGTATAACTCCGACGATTTTCATATGGTTGTTTTTCTCCAGCGCAATAAGTGCGACTGCAATGCTTGTTCCTGGGGTTGGCGGCTCAATGATGATGCTTTCCTTGGGCATTTACATTATTTATCTTGAGGCAGTTTCTAGATTTAACATTTTGTTTCTGGTCATTATGGGCTCGGGAATGATTGTGGGTATTTTGGCAGGCATGTTTTTTACCCAGAAAATGCTTCTCAACTATTCCCAGACGTTGTATTCTGCGATTTTGGGGTTTATAGTGGGCTCGCTGTTGATCTTGTACCCGGGGCTTTCCCTGGATCTATTCAGCGCGATTTCTATAGTTATGGCTTGTTTGAGTTTTGTTTTTGCGTATTGGGTTTCGGGGAAAGAGTAATTGTACCTGGGGACAACTGCCCTGCTTGCAGTTAATGTTTAACTATCACTGCTTTAAACGGTCTTGTTTGGGGAAGCAGTGCCCGGAGCGGTGGCTCCGGCTTTTTTGTCGGTTGGCAGGTATTCATGTGCCTTTGTTGCGGTGCTGACAGAAAGTTGCTATAATTGCTTCAACAAAAGCAGCATTTAATAGGGAGGTGGCTGTAATTAAACAGTTTTTGAAATTCTTTGTGGTAATATTTGTGCTCGTCAGCTTGGTAGCCTTGGTGGGATGCGGAGGTTCAGCAAATGATGTGCCGGCAGATCCAGCACCCCAGCAGCCCAATGGGTCTGATGACAACGGTGATGCTGAAGATCAGGTGGCTGTTTTAACTGTCAATGCCAAGGAGGTTTACTACCAGGCAAACGGAACTATGCTTTTCTATGTTGATTTAACCGCAAACAGACAGCTGAAAGAGGGGGAGGAATATGTGCATCTTACCATTTCACTGGGCAAAGACAACGAACTGGTAAAAGAGTTCACCGCCAGGTATTCTGACCTCGACTTTGGCAATCACGACCGGTTGCTCTTGGGTGCAGTTACTTCCTATTGGCTTTCTGCAGAAGAAAGAGAATTGATTGGTGATATCGATGAGGTGCTTGTTGATGCAGTGGTTGCCGATTACCGGTCGGCAGAATTTACCGGCCCCCGGTACCATCATTATGAAGCCTTGGATTATGAGGTATACCCTAATATTGGCACTGTTCTCATTTGCACTTGGACCGGTGAGGAGATTCAGTATACCCACACAGTTTACGTTGAGATAAGTGAGGTCCCGGCTTTCACAGTGATTGGCAGAATCGAGTTTACCGATGGTTCGTCGATGCTGATTCATTTGCCCTATGACGGTCCTTCGGGCCAGATATACAAAGAGGACTTCGACCTGAAAGGTATTAGTGAGATTGTGGTTATCCCGTCTGTTTATCTGGATTAGGCGCTTTATTGGCTCTTACGGCGTATAGTGAACCAGGGGTTTCCAGGTGCCATATCTCCGGGCATGACGCAGGGATATGGCGCTTGGAAATTCTTTTTATCCTCCTTCTTGGCCAGAAGAGAAAGGAGATGTTATACTTGCCATAAGCGCCAGGACAGGTTTTATTTGGGGAGGGAGTGCATGAACATCCAGATTTATGGTTCTAAAAAGTGCTTTGACACCAAGAAGGCGGAGCGGTTTTTCAAGGAGCGCAGAATAAACTACCAGTATGTGGACATTGTCAAGTATGGGCTCAGCAAGGGCGAGTTCAACTCGGTCAAGTCGGCGGTGGGTATAGAGGCCATGATTGATCAGAAAGCCAGACAATACCGGGATTTGAATATGCACAAGATAAGCGTGGGCAACAGTTCCCGGGAGGATATTTTGTTTGACAACCCCAAAATGTATAAAACCCCCGTTGTGCGCAACGGCAAACAGGCCACGGTGGGTTACCAGCCGGATACTTGGAATCAGTGGATAGAGGATAAAAATTAACCCTGCAACTTTGCAGGGTTTTGTCTATAGTTGTTACTGACAGGCAGGGTCGATGTTTTCCAACACCGGGCGTTTGAACAACATGCCCTTGAGCCCGATGATCAGATGATCAGTTTTTCTTTCCATCAGCTGGGCCACATAAACATTGAGGCCGTCTTCTTGGAATGCCAGATATTTATCCAGTTTCTCCTTGGGCTCGCCCAAGTAGACCAGGGTGTCAATGTAGCCGGCCCCACCACAGCAGCCGCCGCGGCAGACCACAACTCCCACATGGATGGCATCGGTTTTTTTCTTTTTCAGCCACTGCTTCAGTTCCGGCGAAACGGTTAGTTTCATATTACACCTCCCCTGCCAATGTTGGGGGGATATTTTACCACGAATCGTTACTAAAAAGTAGTTCCCGGCGGTATATTGACTTTTTCCGGCAGGACAGGTATATTGTTGCGTCGAATACTATCCCCCGGAGGTGTGTTGGATGGAGAAGTATTGGGAGCCGCTGGCAATGGGTGCTGTGATGTTTGTGTGCAGCTTTGTGTTTACCAACTTGCATTACGGCATGGGTTTTGCCGGCATTCTTATCTCCCTGGGATTGGGGAGTGTTATCGGGACGGTGGGATACCATCGGGCCGGCGAAGATAAGCTGGACTTGCTTCGCCCCCAGGCTGTGGCAATTATACTGGGTTCCCTTTTCCTGGTCGCTGCAGGTTTTTACTTGCACCTGGGATAGACAAACAAAAACAGATGTCCGCGTGTGAGAGGACATCTGTTTTTTGTTGTGCTCTTACTTAAGACAGCAGTTCCCGCATCAGTGTGCCCACACCGGTGCCGGGCTTGAACTGGTAGCCCACCCGGTAGAGGGTGCGTTCTACTGCGGCGATGGCGCAGACCACATCATGGGCATCGATGTTGCCCATATGGCCCATGCGGAACATTTTACCTTTGTAATCGCCCAGTCCGCCTGCCACCACCAGGCCTTCTTCCATGGCGATGCTTCTGAACTCGGCATCATCTATGCCGTCGGGATAGATAACGTTGGACAATGTCGCCGCCCGGTAGGGTTTTTCGGCCAGCAGGGTAAAGCCCAGGGAAGTCAGGGCTGCCTGAATGGCCTTTCCGGTTTTGTTGTGTCGCTGGCAGCGTTCATCCAGCCCTTCTTCCTTGATCAGGCGGACAGCTTCCGCCAGCGCCCAAACAAGGTTGACTGCCGGGGTGGCAAAATATTTTGCCGGGTCGTGCATAATCGGCAGCCAGTTGTCAAAGTCCACATAGTAGTCGGCAATTGTGCCCAAAGTCTTTCTGCGCTCCATGGCCCGGGGGCCGGCCCAGAGGACCAGCAGGCCGGGGGAGACGCCAAAGGCCTTTTGACTGCCGGTGAACAAGATGTCTATGTTCATCTCATCCACATACTCGGGATGGGCGGAAGTGGAGCAAACGCCGTCAACGATGAACATGCAGTCGTCAGCCTTGCGCACCACCTTGCCAATTTCTTCAATCGGCGCCCTGACTCCGGTGGAAGTGTCCACATGGGTGACGGTCACAGCTTTGTAGGGTTTTTGCTTCAGGGCAGTTTCTATATCTGCCACAGGCACAATCTGTCCCCACTGGGAACTGAGCACATCCACATCCAACCCTTTGCGCTTGCAGATGTCGATATAGCGATCACCAAAGAAACCGTGGGTAATGACCAACACCGAATCTCCGGCTTTGAGGGTGTTTGCCACCGCCATCTCCATGGCCAGGGTGCCAGTGCCGGCTACCACGAAAACCTCTCCCTGGGTGCGCCACATCTGTTTTAGGTCTGCCAACAACCCCTTAAAATCTGCGACAAAGCTGGGGTCGGCAAAAGCGGCAGTTTCCCTGCCCATGGCGTTCTGGATGGAGCGGGTTACCGGTGTGGGGCCGGGAATCATAACCATTTTCCTGTTTTTCATGCTGTCACCTCCCTTCGCCAGGGTCTCTGGGTATATACTTCGCTATAGAGCGGTCAAATCCTTTTTGAGACCTCCAGGCAGGAGATATTGCCTGTTTTGACGAATGTGTGTTTGGAATAGTTTTCCAGAAATGCTTTGAGCTTGAATTGCGGGGTGGGACATATGCGTCATGTGACCATGCGTTTTGACGGCTCCCGGTTGGAGCTGCTGGATCAACGTTTGCTGCCTGGCAAAGTGGAGTATTTCCGTGCCGGGTCATACCGGGATGTGGTTTATGCCATCAAGGAGATGGTGGTCAGGGGCGCACCGGCCATCGGGGCCGCTGCCGCCTACGGACTTTGCCTGGCGGCAGTTGAATACCGGCATTTGCCAACGGGAGAGTTTCAGCAAAAATTTGCTGTTGCCCTTGCGGAGCTGGCTGCAACCAGGCCCACGGCGGTCAACCTGGTTTGGGCCCTCAAGCGCCTGGAATCCATTGCCGATGCCTTTACCGGAGCTCCTGCTGACCTGGCCGGTGTGCTGGAAGCAGAGGCAGATGCAATTGCCCGGCAAGATGCAGAGGCAAACCGGGCCATGGGCCAACATGGCAATGAGGTAATCCCCCAGGGGGCGCGGATACTTACCATATGCAACACCGGCTCGCTGGCCACGGTGGAGTGGGGCACCGCCCTGGGCGTTGTCCGCACCGCCCACAGTGACGGCAAGGATATACATGTCTTTGCCTGTGAGACCCGGCCCCGGTTGCAGGGAGCCAGCTTGACAATGTTTGAGTTGACGGAAGAGCAAATCCCGGCAACCTTGGTTGTGGACAGCGTTGCAGCTACCCTGATGAACCAGGGCAAGGTGGATGTGGTGCTGGTGGGGGCAGACAGAATAGCTGCCAACGGTGATACTGCCAACAAGATAGGCACCTTCATGTTGTCGGAATTGGCGGCGCGGTTTGACATACCCTTTTATGTGGTTGCGCCGTTGTCCACCATAGATGACAATGTCCGGGACGGATCAGAAATTGTGATTGAAGAACGCTCCGGCCGGGAAGTTACCCACATCCAGGGCGTTTTGGTGACGCCTCCGGGAGTAGATGTCTACAACCCGGCCTTTGATGTAACGCCAGCTGAAAATATAACCGGTATAATTACTGAACAGGGCATACTCAGGCCTCCCCTGGACCGGGAGATAGCCCGGGTCAAGGGAGGGCAATAATGGCGTATGAAAACAATAAGGACGATGATTGCCGGGGAGGGTGTGACGTGGAATATATTGAACAAAGGAAGGCGATAATTGCCATGGGGCGGCAGATGATTGCTGCTGGCCTGGCCGTGGGCACTTGGGGCAACATCAGTTGCCGGGTTGGCGCCGACCTGATTGCCATTACCCCCAGCGGAGTGGAATACACCTCCCTGCAAGAGCAGGATATAGTAGTCATGTCGCTGGACGGGCAGGTTGTTGATGGAAACCTTCGCCCATCCACCGAACACCCACTGCACCGCCAGATATATCGGGACCGGCCGGATGTGGCAGCGGTGGTTCACTCCCACAGCGTCTATGCCTCGGCCATGGCCTGTGCCCGCAAGCCCATACCGGCGGCGGTGGAGGACTTGGTGCAGATTGTCGGGGGAGATGTGCCGGTGGCAGACTACCATCTGCCCGGCACCCAGGCGCTGGCCACAGCGGTGTCAGCGGCGCTGGCCAGGCGGGACGGCGTCCTGCTGGCCAACCACGGTGTCGTGGGCGTTGGCGCTACGGTGGCAGAGGCGTTGCGGGTCTGTGCCGTGATAGAAAAGGCCGCCCACATCGCAATTGTCGCCCAGGCAGTGGGCGGAGTGGTGGAACTGGAACAAGCGGACATTGATGCCATGCGCAGTTACTATAAGAAGAATTACGGGCAAAGGGAAGGGGAAGATTAGATGGAAGACCTGCTGATTCGCAACGGGCTGCTATTGGGCGCGTCAACCGGTGCCCAGCGGGCAGACATAGTGGTGGACAAGGGACGCATTGTTTCGGTGGGCGCTGTGGGAACCATGGGCGCATTTCGCCGGGAGATGGATGCCTCCAACCACGCAGTGATGCCGGGGTTTGTCAATTGCCACGGCCACGCAGCCATGACGCTGTTGCGGGGGATTGGCGATGACCTGCCCTTGCACCAATGGCTGGAAGAGGAAATGTGGCCCCGGGAAGATCGACTGGACGGCGAGGCTGTGTACTGGGGCACCATGCTGGCCATTGCCGAGATGCTTAAAAGCGGGACCACAACCTTTACCGACATGTATTTCTTTATGGACGATGTGGCCCGGGCCGTGGAGGAGACGGGAATCCGGGCAGTGCTGTCCCGGGGCATGATTGGCACCAGTGAGGAAGAGGGCAGCAGCCGCATGGAAGATAGTGAGGAGTTTGTCAGGCGCTGGCATGGGGCCGCCGGGGGAAGAATTTCTGTCATGTTGGGACCCCATGCGCCATATACCTGTTCTGAGACTTATCTCAGCCGGGTGGCGAACTTGTCCGCCCGGTTGGCGGTGCCGGTGCAAACCCATATCAGTGAAACGGAACATGAGGTGGAAACCATGTTGGCCCGGCACGGCAAGACGCCGGTGGAAATTGTGCGGGACTCGGGCCTGATGGACCGGCCGCTGATTGCCGCCCACTGCGTGGACTTGCGCCAGGGGGACATAGAAATACTGGCGGAGAAGGAGGTCACGGTGGCCCATAATCCCGGCAGCAACCTGAAACTGGGCAGCGGTATAGCGCCTATTCCCGGGTTGTTGGAAAAAGGGGTTGTGGTGGGGCTGGGCACCGATGGCGCCGCCAGCAACAACAACCTGGACATGATGGAGGAGATGCGCCTGGCGGCTCTGATTCACAAGGGCGCCAACCGGCAACCCACCTTGCTGCCGGCGGAAACAGTTTTCTCCATGGCCACAGAGGCAGGAGGCAGGGCGCTGTTTCTGGATGATGTGGGCCGGCTGGAGCCGGGTTGCCGGGCCGATATTGTGCTCATGTGTCTGAACCGTCCCCACCTTACACCGGCCAACAATATCCTTTCCCACATGGTTTATGCCGCCCAACCCTCGGATGTGGACACCGTTATTGTGGACGGCCGGGTGTTGGTGGAGGGGGGCAGGCTGGTGGAGTTGGACGAAGAGAAAATTATGGCCGAAGCAGAGCGTTGCGCCCGGCAGATTTCCGGTGACAACAATGGCGGATAAAAAACCGTACTTTGACACACTGGCCATCCACGGAGCCCAGCGGAAGAAAAAGCCCGACAATGCGTTAAACGAACCGATATACATGACGTCGACATTTACCTTTGATTCGCTGGACGACGCGGAAGCGGCCTTTAGCTTTGCCAGCGATGACTATGTTTACACCCGGGGCAACAACCCCACCCTGCGCCTGCTGGAACAGCGCATGGCGCTATTGGAACAGGGCAAGGACGCAGTGGCCTTTTCCTCGGGGATGGCGGCCATCAGTTCGGTGCTGTTGTCGTTGCTCAAGCCCGGCGATGAACTTATCGCCCACCGGGTGCTTTACGGATCCACTCATAATGTAATCACCAAGCTGTTGCCTGCCTATGGGATAAAAACCCGGCTGGTGGATATGGGGGACATTGGCAACCTGGAACAGGCCTTGGGAAAAAACACCAAAGTGGTGTATTTTGAAACCCCTTCCAATCCGGGCTTGGAAATAATAGACATTGAGGCGGTATCGGCTTTAGCTGGCGCTGCCGGCGCCAAGACGGTGGTGGACAACACTTTTGCCACGCCCTATTTTCAACAGCCGTTGACGTTGGGGGCGGATGTGGTTGTCCACAGCGCTACAAAGTACCTGAGCGGCCATGGCGATGTGGTGGCAGGTATAGCTGTCGCCAGCTGTGCAGACTATGCCGCCCGGCTGAAGTTTGATTACATGTGCGAGCTGGGCGGGGTGATGAGCCCCTTTAATGCCTGGCTGGTGCTGCGGGGTTTGAAGACGCTGGGTTTGCGCATGCGCCAGCATCAACAAAACGCCATGGAAGCAGCCCGGTGGTTGGCCGCCCACCCGCAAGTGGAGCGGGTGTTTTATCCCGGGCTGGAAAGCTCACCGGGCCATCGACTGGCCGGCCGGCAAATGTCGGGTTTCGGAGCGATGGTTTCCTTTGATTTGGGACCGGACCAAGCCAAAGCCAGGGCAGTTGTCGAAAAATTGGCGTTGGCCAGGTTGGCGGTCAGCCTGGGAGATTGTGAGACGCTGGTTGAACATCCCTTTGCCATGACCCATCGGGGGTATGGGGCAGAGGAGATAGCAGCCATGGGCCTGTCTCCCGGATTGATAAGGTTGTCGGTGGGGCTGGAGGACTGGCGGGACATCATCGGAGATTTGGAGCAGGCGCTGCGCTGAACCGGGTGCAGGGAATTTGTTTGCAAAGATAGAATAACAGGGACAGGCGGAGGTGGGGAAATGAATCTCTCACAGTTTATCCGGGTAAACAGGGGCAACCTTGCCTTGGGCGGTATTTGCCGTTACGAGACCCGTCAACAGACTGTGTACATAACCCGCCGTCACCGCCCCCTGCTGCGACAGAAGCAGGCCATGGAAATGCTGGCCCATCTGGAAATAGCCCCGGTTTTTGTTTCATTGGACAGATGGCGGGGCTGTTGCTTGCTTGTGGCAGACCATCCTCGCTGTCAGAGTTTCTTAACCGGTTGGCGTTACAGCAGTCATGATCGTCAGGTGGAGTTGATTCGCAGCCTGGGCTCCGCCCTGGGCATGGTCCACTCGCTGCGGGATGTGCGCTCCGGCCCAATTGATTGCCCGGGATCGGACTCTACCGGCCAACTGGTGGTGCGGCAGTTGGGGCGCTACCGGGTGCTGGCAACACTTCGGTCCGGGCACGAGGCGGTGGGTGACAACAACTTGGAGCAACTGGCGCAAAAGATTTGGGCCAGTCCGGCCAGCTCGCTGGTGGGCAACTGGCAGGTTTTTCCCGATGTGCGGGTGGCGGGAGAAGGCCTGATTATCAAAGATTTTTCCCATGCGGGTTATTTTGACCCCCTTTGGGATTTGGTGCGCCTGGACCCTGCCTGTTTGGATTGGCACGATGCCGACCGCTTCTGGGAATACTTGTTGCAGGGCTACTGCGCCAGCGGAGAGCTGCCCTTTGACTGGCGGGACAAATTGACAGTGTTGGTGGAATTGTTGCGCCTGCAGGACTTGGCGGCCGGACGTCAGCCGCGTTTTACAGAAGCCAGCCAGCACAGCCTTTGGTGGGAGAGATACTAGCAGATACATGTCAGTAATGGGGTGATAAAATGCGCTGTCCCTACTGTGGTTTCCTGGAAAGCAAGGTAATAGATTCCCGGCGCACCGAAGACGAAGAGGGCATCCGTCGGCGCCGGGAGTGTTTGGACTGCAACAGCCGCTTTACCACCTACGAAAAGGTGGAAAAAGTGCCGCTGATTGTAGTGAAGAAAAACGGTGGCCGGGAAGTTTTTGACCGGACCAAAATTCTCAACTGCCTGATCCGCGCCTGTGAAAAACGGCCTGTGTCACTGGCCCAATTGGAAGAGCTGGTGGACCTGGTGGAACGTCAATTGCGCAACACCATGGACAAGGAAGTCAGCAGCCGCGCCATCGGCGAACAGGTAATGGAGCAGTTGCGGGGCCTGGATGAAGTGGCTTATGTGCGCTTTGCGTCGGTTTACCGCCAGTTCAGCGATGTAAGCAATTTCCTGGGCGAGTTGCAACAGTTGATGGAGCAGCAAAACAAAAAAACGGGGAAGAGAAAGAAAAAGTAACCATCTTCAGGGAATGACAGAAGGGGTAGTCATATGACAAAAAAGATTGACATTTTAATACGCCTGGGGCAGGCGGTGACAGGATTGGCTGTCCTTGCCCTGGGGATTTTGCTGTTGATCACCGCCCAGGGGCCGGATCCCTGGGGTGTATTTTTGTTGGGCCTCAAGAACAGGCTGGGCCTTTCACTGGGTGCCACCACACTGAGCGGCGGCATGTTGCTGATTGCGATAAACTTGTTCTGGGGACGTCGTCGTCCCGGACTGGCCACTGTGCTCAGCATGATGCTGGTGGCGGTGTTTATCGACCTGTTTGGACTGTTGACTTTTTTCGGTTACAGCTTCGCTTTGTGGCAAAGGGTTTTGGTCCAGGGCGCCGGTGTGTTTGCCACGGCGTCGGGTATTGCCATCTATGTCCGGGCCGGGCTGGGCGAGGGCCCGGTGGAGGGCCTGATGTTTGTGCTCAGTGAAAAGCTCAGGCTCAGTGTGGGCGTTGCCAAGATTGTCAAAGACTGTCTTTTTGTTGTCGGCGGCGTGTTGTTGGGCTGGCAGCTGCAAGCGGCGACGCTGGTTACTGCCCTGACTGTGGGGCCCGTTACCCAGTTCATGCTGTCGCTGCCGGAAAAGGTCAAGAAACAGGCCAGGGGCACTATTTAGCGAGGCGAAACTTTTGTTTGTGGGAGGATTTTTTCGGTTGACGGTGAATTGTTTGTACAGTGCCATTACAGTACCAAAGGAGGGAAACATTTGCTTAGCAAAGACCTGGTTTCAGATGTGTTGGCTGCCGCCCTGGAGCAGGGCGGAGATTTTGCCGAGCTGTTTGTGGAAGACAGGTACGGAAACAACCTGATGATGGTGGCCGGCCGGGTGGAAACCGGCATCTCTGGAAGGGATTATGGTGCGGGCATCAGGGTGTTCAGCGGATACAATTCGGTGTACGCCTACACCAATGACACATCCCGCGACAACTTGGTTCGGGTGGCCAAAGAAGCAGCGCTGGCCTTAAATGCCGCCAGCAATCCCACCGGGGTTGATTTGCAGCTGTCCCGGTTGAAAAATGCCCATCCGATTAAGGTCTATCCCGATGGCAGGGACAAGTTTTTCAAGGTGGGGTTGATGAAGGAGGCCTACCAAGAGGCCAAAAACTATGACCCATTGATTGAACAGGTTCGGGTTCGCTATGCCGACGATGACCAGAAGGTGCTTATCGCCAACAGCGAAGGCCTGTTTGTGGAGGATCGTCGCACCCGCACCCGCCTGGCCATTGAGGCCATTGCCTCCAAGGGTTCGGAGAAGCAATCGGGGTTCTATGGCCCCGGCGCCCACATGGGAATGGAGTTCTATGACAGCATTGATGTAAAGGAATATGCCCGGGAAGCCGCCCGCACGGCGATGACCATGATTAACGCTGAACGGTGCCCCGGGGGCAAGTTCCCGGTTATTATCGACAATGAGTTTGGCGGAGTAATATTCCATGAAGCCTGCGGCCATGGACTGGAGGCCACTTCAGTGGCCAAGAAAACATCGGTCTTTACCGGCAAGGTGGGCGAGAGGGTTGCTTCGGACTTGGTGTCTGCCTATGACGATGGCACCATTGCCAACGGCTGGGGGTCCCAAAACATTGACGATGAAGGAACGCCCACACAAAAAACACTGCTGATTGAAAAGGGCATCCTTAAAGGTTACCTGGTGGACAAGCTGAATGGACGGCGCATGGACATGGCCTCCACCGGGTCGGGCCGTCGCCAGTCCTACAAGTACGCGCCCACATCCAGAATGTCCAACACCTACATCGATGCCGGCAACTCGACGCCGGAGGAAATTATTGCCAACACCGAGTTCGCAATTTATGCCAAGTACATGGGTGGCGGTTCGGTTAATCCGGCCACCGGCGATTTTAACTTCGCAGTGCGGGAGGGCTACATTGTCAAGGATGGCAAAGTAGACCGCCCGGTGCGAGGGGCGACCCTGATTGGCAAGGGCGCGGAAATTCTCAAGAACATTGACATGGTGGGCAACAACCTGGCCCTGGGCCAGGGTATGTGTGGCTCGCTCAGCGGGTCCATCCCCGCCGATGTAGGTCAGCCCATGATCAGGGTGTCTGAGATTACCGTGGGCGGCAGAAAGGGGGGCAAATAATGGAACTGGCAAAATTCCGGCAGCAGATCTTTGATCGGGCCAAGGCAGAGGGTTTTACCGACATGGAGCTATACCACAACAGCGCCGACCGGCTGCAGCTGCGGATATTCGGTGGTGAAGTGGACAGCTACACCTTGTCCCAGGAGGGTGGTTGGTCCTTCCGGGGAATCTATGAGGGCAAAGTAGGCTACTCTTACACAGAGGTGGCCGATGCCGATTCGGTGGAAATACTGGTCCGTGACGCCAAGGAAAATGCCCAGGTCATAGACTCGGAGGAAGTAATAGAGATATTTGCCGGTTCGGACAAATATCCCGAGTTTGACGGCGTTTCCGCTGCCCTGGCGGCGGTGGAGCCCGAGGAAAAAATAGAATTTGCCAAAGCCCTGGAGGCAGCGGCGCTGGCTGCCGACCCCCGGGTCAAGGCGGCAAATATGTGTATCTTTGCTTCCGGAGACAACACAGTCAACATTCAAAACAGCAAGGGTCTGGACTTGAGTTACCGCAGCAACGGCGCCTACTTCTACATCTCCGTCATGGTCCAGGAGGGCCAGGACACCAAGACGTTCGGTTGCTTTGAAAGCACCCGTGACTTGAAAGAGGTCGATCCGGCTGCTGTTGCCGGCAAGGCGGTCAAGGAGGCATTGGGCCTGCTGGGCGCCGACACCATGGACTCGGGGTCCTACCCTGTGGTGTTGCGCTGGGAGGCGGCCACCACACTGTTGGGCGCATTTGCGGGGATTTTCTCGGCAGAAAATGTCCAGAAAAACATGTCCTTACTCAAGGGCAAGCTGGGAGAAAAAATAGCTTCCCCCGCCATAACAATAGTGGATGACCCGCTGTTGCCCGGAGGGCTCTATTCCTCACCCTTTGATGCTGAAGGTGTGGCAACCAAGACAAAGACTGTGGTTCAAGAGGGCAAGCTGGCCACCTACCTGCACAACCTGAAAACCGCAGCCAAGGATGGTGTGGAATCCACCGGCAATGCTTCCAAGGCGTCGTACAACTCCAGCGTGGCAGTGGCACCGTCCAACATGTTTATTCAGCCGGGCCAGGAAGGCCTGGAGGAAATGATCGCCGGCATCGACCGGGGAGTGGTTGTGGTGGATGTCCAGGGCGCCCATGCAGGTGCCAATCCGGTGTCGGGAGACTTTTCACTGGGTGCCTTTGGCTACCTGGTGGAGCAGGGCAAAATCGTCCGTCCCGTCAATCAAATCACCATTGCCGGCAACTTCCTGGAAATGCTGCAGCAAGTTGAAAAAATTGGCAATGACCTGAACTTCGGCATGCCCATGGGCA
>PWLI01000078.1 GCA_003559415.1 Clostridiales bacterium
AGAGTGGGGGCGTCGGGGAAAGCTTGCTGTCCCTCTGTTTTTATGCCCCACAGCTGACGGGCAAAAGATTGCCGGACTTTCTTTCTGCCCAGCACCAATTTTTGTGTGCCACTGTCCACTGTCAGCCAGGGGACATAGCGCTTAAGGGTCAGCGTCAAAGGGTCATACCAGTGAGGCGCATAGACAAAGTTTTTCGTTTCCTCTCTGCCCATGGGCTCTGGTTTTCCCATCACCTCATGCTCGGCAAAGATTATTGCCCGGGGAATTTCCTTGCGGATAGCGGCCGCAAAACTGCTAATGAAGGGGTTCATGTGCTGGCGGCCAAAATCTGCATCGGCAAAATAGTCCAGACGAAGCAACACAGGCGAACCTTCCCTTACATCCCATACACCATGCTGCCGCCATATGCATTCCCTGCCCGGCAGCCAGGCCCGCTCTTCGCCGGGGTCGATGACTCTGGTGCCTCTTTTTCGCATGCCGGTCAGGTCGACGCCCCACACTTCCACCTCGGCAGCATGGCCGGAAGCCAGCTGCATGGACTGCCAGGGCGAGGGAGCATCTCCCTGGCGAAGGAAAAAGAAATTGTCCCTGAGGTCCCGGTTGCCCAGGTACCCGGGAGAGGGCTCGTTGAGGGTGTCAAACCCCAACACATGGGGCATGTGTTTGACACGGCGGGCCACCTGGACCATGGCGTCCAGGTAGTGCTGTTGCAGGTATTGTTGAATCGGCACCCCGTCAATGCTGGTCAGAGGCGCGTATTTGTCTCCGCCGAAAAACAGGGTAAACATGGTGGCTGCCGCCAGCTTGTTGTAGTTGGTGGGCCAGATCATCCGGGGGAAGGGGTCGCCGTGGGTGTTGTGCACAATCGCCGCCCCGGTGGCCTGAAAGCCGCTGATGTCCAGGCCCGCCGCTTCCAGCGTCCAGCCCGGCGCGCCATCGCCGACGCTGAACCGGCTCCAGACATCCTGGTGGGGGTCGATGAACACATAAAACCCGTATTGGCCCGCCAGGTCGATCATTTTCTCTATGTAGTCCAGGTAGTCAGTATCGTAGTCCCCGGGGCCGGCATGTTCAACCGCCTCCCAGGTAACCAGAAAGCGCAGACAGTTGAAACCCCAATGACGCAAACGCCGGTAATGCTCCCGGGCCTCATCTGCGGGGAAGGGGCGCCCCACAAAGGAAATGTTGCGGTGATCAAAAAACCCATCCCGCACATGACTGGGCACAGGCGGCGAAAAGGGCACCTTGCTGCTTCCGCCCAGGTTGACGCCCCGGAGCATCACCGTCCGCCCCTGTTTGTCCCGGAAATGGCCCCGGTCAATGGTCAACATCAGCCTCTCTCCTTTTCAGTGGCCTTGCCTGACTGCCTGTAAAGTTTTTCTGCCAGTGTATTTATTTCACTGTAGCGGGCCAGTTTGCTGAGCCATCCCTGGGGTATTGACTGAACCCCGTAGTAAGCTCCGGCCAGTTGGCCGTAAACCGCGCCGGTGGTGTCGGCATCATCACCCAGGTTTACCGCCAACAAGGCGCCGTGGGCAAAATCCTGGCTGTGCCAGAAAGCCCAGAGGGCAGCTTCCAGCGACTGCACCACATAGCCGGTGCCCCGGATGTTCGGAGGGTTTTTACGCTTGTAGCTGCCCCGGGACACCTCTTCTATGCAGGGAGCCAGGGGGTTGTCCCAGGTGCCGGGTCCAGGCTGGTATCCGGAAGAGAGAATTACCTGTTTTTCTTCACCAGCCAGGGCGCCGACAACCAGGGCCGCCAACAGCCGGCAGCCGTCCACAGCTTCGGCAGCGCCATGGGTTGTGCGGGAACTGTCGCCGCCCAACTCCACCGCCCGGCGGGGTTGGGCGGCATAGTACATGGGTATGGGGGCCAAACGCATGATGGAGCCGTTGCCGGCGGTGTCCGGGGCGGTGGGGCCGCTCCAGGGGTCGCCGGTCTGTTCAAAGCGCTCCAGCGCCCTGCGGGTTGTGTTGCCAATGTCAAAGCACTTGCCGGTGGCGCTCATGTAACCCGTGCGGTACCAGGCCAGGTAGCGGGTTTGCTGATCCAGCGCATCGAAGCCGTTGCGCTCCAGCAGGCTTTCCGCCAGGCACAGCGCCATGGCGGTATCATCAGTCCAGGTACCCGGCGGCAAAAAGAAGGGGCCGCCGCCTGTCATGTCGGTTATCGGCTCAAAAGTGCCCGGCGGCTGAAACTCCAGGGTGGTGCCCAAGGCGTCACCGGTGGCCAGACCCAGCAGGCAGCCACGAAAACGGTCCACGGTTTTCATGGTTTTTCCTGCTCCATGTACCACTGCAGGGCAGTGGCCTGCAAATCCAACACAAACTCCTCTTTGCCGCTGACATAGGCCGGGCGATTGTCCCGGTGTATACGGGCCAACTCTGTTTTGAGCTCCGAGTATTCCCGGGCCACCGCCGGGAACGCCCTCAGATAGTCCCGGACAGCCAGGTGGCGGTCGATGTTCCAACGGTCATGCTGCCCAAAGATGTGGACATGACAGGAAAAGCTGTTTCCCGACCGGGAGAAAAAGCGGCGGCCGGCAATGCCAAACTCACCCATCACCCGGTAGCCCAGCTCTTCCATGGCCGCGTTATGTTGCTCCACCTGTTCAGTGTCTGCAACCACCGGCAGCATGTCAATCACCGGCTTGGCTGTCATGCCCGGCACGGCAGTGCTGCCGATGTGATGAATGGCAACCAGGCCTTCCCCGAAAATCGCCGCCAACTTCTCTGACTCAGACATAAACATCTCCGGCCAGTGGGTATTGTATTCCGTCACCCGCACCTGCATGCATATCACCCCTATTCGTACACACTATACCACGGATGTATCACCTTGAGGGCTGGATTTTCAAATAACGCCAGCCAGCACGCTGACACCCCTTGAGTGCCGATATTATACCCTTAACCGGGGATAGCCTCCCTGTCCTGCCTTATGCAGGTGTCATGGGTGTATTGGGCACCAAGTTGCCACTTGGGTATTTCGCACTTTGCTGTATAATGGTTACGGTGCGTATGGTGATCGCACCAATATTATTAGCAACGCAACAAAGGTGGAGATATTATCCATTCCAACGAGTACGAAAAAGAACAGGTAGCCAAGAGAATCTCGGAGTTGAACATCGAGTTTCTCCGGCTGCAATTTGTAGACATCTTCGGAGTGCTGAAAAGTGTAAACATCACCATAGACGAATTGGATACAGCCTTGGACGGCAAATTGATGTTTGACGGTTCGTCTATTGACGGCTTTGCCCGCATCAACGAATCGGACCAATGTCTGGTGCCCGATCCCGATACACTGGAGGTAATGCCCTGGCGGCCCCGGGAAAAGGGCGTGGCCCGCATGATCTGCGACGTCTATACTCCCGATGGTGAACCCTTTGAAGGCTGCCCCCGCAACAATCTCAAGCGGGTGTTAAAAGAAGCAGAGGAAATGGGCTACCAGCTGAACGTGGGGCCGGAAGGGGAATTCTTCCTGTTTTTTACCGACGATAAGGGCCGGCCCACCAAGGACATTCACGACAAGGCAGGATACTTTGACCTGGCGCCGGTTGACCTGGGCGACGATGCCCGGCGGGATATTGTGCTGACCATGAAATCCATGGGGTTCAAAATTGAGGCCTCCCACCACGAAGTGGCGCCGGGGCAGCACGAAATTGACTTCAAGTATGATGAAGCGCTGCGCACCGCCGACAACTGGACTACCTTTCGGGACATTGTCAAAAACATCGCCAAAAAGCACGATCTCTACGCGACCTTTATGCCCAAACCCTTCAGCGGCGAAAACGGCTCTGCCATGCACTGCAACCAATCGCTGTTCAAGGATGACAACAACATTTTCTTTGACCCCAAGGGCAACTGCCAGCTGAGTATGACCGCCCGGCAGTATATCGGGGGGCTGTTGAAACACGCCAAGGGCATGACAGCCATCGGCAACCCCACAGTAAACAGCTACAAGCGGCTTAAGCCCGGTTATGAAGCACCGGTTCACATTGCCTGGTCCAACTCCAACCGCAGCTCCCTGATTCGGGTGCCCAGCAGTCGCGGGTTGGCAACCAGGGTGGAATACCGCAGCCCCGACCCCACCGCCAACCCCTACCTGATATTTGCGGTGATGGTAAAGGCAGGGTTGGAAGGTATCAAGGAAAACATTACCCCGCCCGACCCCATCGATGAAGACCTGTGCTCACTGAACCCGGAACAGCAGAATGACTTTGAGCTGCAGGAGCTTCCCCAGGACCTAAATGCCGCCCTGAAAGAAATGGAAAAGGATTCATTGGTCAAAGAAGCGCTGGGCGAACACATTTTCAAACGCTTCATTGAGGGCAAAAGGGAAGAATGGAAGCAATACGCAGAACAGGTTCATGACTGGGAAATCAAGACCTACCTAGGCAAATACTAGAAAAACACCCGCCTCGGGCGGGTTTTTTCATGTACAGACCCGCAAAAACGACAAAAACAGAGCCCCAAACAAAAAATTTTTAAGTTTTTCTTTAAAAATGTTAAAAAAGGGGTTGCTTTTTTCTGCAGGCCTGCTATAATGACATCAGAAGCCAAACATTAAATATCTCAATCAAAACATTAACTTATCTGAAGGGAGGGTCCGAAATGGCTAAAAACCTCAAGCAAGTCCAGCAGAACCAAAGAAAAACTTCCATCCTGCTGCCCGCCACCCCGTCCATCCACTAGAAACAACCAACAAATCAAGGAGGTGAAAAATGTGAACAGCAAAGACTACAAAGTTCTGGAAAGAAAACAACAACAAAATTCCATCCTGCTTCCTGCACAAGCAATCATCTAGCACTAAAGAAAAATTTGCAAACCCGCTAACCAAACCGCAGTTTCTGACACTATATAAGTAAAGGAGGTGAACAACGTGACCAAAAAAGACTACAGGGCCATAGAAAGAAAGCAAAAGCAATCTTCCATCCTGCTGCCCGCCACACCATCCATCCACTAGACACAACCAACAAATCGAGGAGGTGAAAAACATGAACCACAAAGATTACAAAGCCCTGGAAAGAAAACAACAACAAAATTCCATCCTGCTTCCCGCAAAAGCAATTATCTAACACTGAAGATTGGAGGAAAGTCCGTGGGAAAAATACTTACTCTTGATCGCGACTGGGAAACGCTGTTGGCCAAACGGCCACAAAACACATGGCTCCCCAAACTATATCTGCTGGCAATCATGGCAGAGACGGGGAGGGGAAAAAATGAATAATGAACACACTTAAACAGGCTGCAAGCACAAACGCTTACAGCCTGTTTTGTTTGTTGCCGTTTAACTTCTGTACAGTTCCCGGCCAACCCGCCGTTCCAGCTCCAACACAAACTCCTCCGGTTTGACGGGTGACACCAGGGTGAACCCCATGCCCTGGTTGTGGCGGATCTCCAGCCGCTGAAGGGAAAGGGCGGGAGATGACAGGGGGTTGTCGGTGCTGCGTACTGACTTTATCTCCGAATAATATATCCGGGTCCGAAAGGGCCCGCTGGTGACCTGCAGGTGGTCATCACGGAACAGATAATAGGTCCCAAACCACAACCAAAAAATCATGCCCGCCGCCAGTGACAGAATCACCAAGGCGGTCAGATTAAAATCAATGGAGAGCATGACAAAGGCAAAAACGGGCACTGCCACCAATATCAAAGAAAACCACCAATCGCGTTTTGAAGCATATTTCATCTTTTTGGCCTCCTGTTGGCAGCAAAACCCCTGCCCAAGGGCAGGGGCAAGCATTACTCTACAGTCACACTTTTTGCAAGGTTGCGGGGCTTGTCCACATCACAGCCGCGGATGACAGCGGCATGATAGCTGAGCAGCTGGGTGGGGATGACCGACAGTATGGGCATCAATGGGTCAGGCAACTTTGGCAGGGGGATTATAACATCGGCCGCGTCAGTCATTCTTTCCGGGAACTGGCTGATGCCGATTACATATGCACCCCGAGCCTTGGTCTCCTTGATGTTGCTGATGGTCTTGTCAATCAGCGATTGCTGGGTTGCCAGCCCAATGACCGGTACACCTTCTTCCACCAGCGCCAGGGTGCCGTGCTTGAGCTCCCCTGCCGCATATGCTTCAGCGTGGACATAGGAAATCTCTTTCAGCTTGAGTGATCCTTCCTGGGCCACCGCCCAGTCCAGACCCCGGCCGATGAAAAAGGCATCCCGCCAGTGCTGGCCGTCTTTGGCAATTTTTTCAACACTGTCTTTGTGCTTATCCAGAAACTGCTCGGCCAGGTGGGGCACTTCCCGCAGGCCCTGGAGCAATGTTTTGAACTTATCCCATTTATTGTCCTGAACCCGGGACACATAACAGGCCAGCAGCGACAAAGCCGCCAATTGGGTAATATATGCCTTGGTGGACGCCACAGCTGTTTCCGGCCCCGCCTTGGTATATATTACGTTGGGCGCCTCCCGGGCGATGGTGCTGCCCACAACATTGGTAATTGCCAGCACCTTGGCCTGACGGCGCAGGCTTTCCCGCATGGCAGCCAGGGTGTCTGCAGTTTCCCCCGACTGGCTGATGACAATTACCAGGTGGTCGGGCTGGAGAACGGGGTTGCGGTAGCGAAACTCTGAAGCCAGGTCTGTTTCTGTGGGTATGCCCAGCATCGTTTCAAAAAGGTGCTTGCCCAGCAAACCGGCATGGTAGGCGGTGCCACAGGCCACCAGAAAGATTTTGCTGATATCTTTAATTTCCCCGGCGTCCAGCTTTACATCCGGAAAGCGGATTTCATCATCCTCCGCCAGGTAGCCGGCAATGGTGTTGCGCAGGGCATCGGGCTGCTCCATGATTTCCTTGAGCATAAAATGGGGATAACCGCTTTTTTCAATCGCTTCCGAGTCCCAGTCGATGTGAACCGGGAAAACTTCAGCCGGTTGGCCATCACTGTTGAAAACCTGAACACCCCGGGGGGTCAGCCGGGCAAATTGGCCGTCTTCCAGGTAGATAACATCCCGGGTGTGCTCCAGGATAGCCCGGATGTCTGATGTCACAAAATACTCGTCATCGCCGATGCCAATGGCCAGAGGGCTGTCGTGGCGTACCGCCACCAATTCATCGGGGCTCTTCTCGCTCATGACCGCCAGGGCATAGGACCCTTCCAGCTTCGGCGTAATTGCCATCAAAGTACTCAGCAAATCCCCCTGCCACATGGTGCTCAACAGGTGGGGCACCGCCTCTGTGTCTGTTTCCGATGCAAACTGCTGCCCGGAAGATTTCAGTTCGTCAATCAGTTCCAGGTAGTTCTCAATGATGCCGTTGTGAACAACGGCAAACTGGCCGGAGCAGTCACAGTGGGGATGGGAGTTTTCATCGGAGGGTTTCCCGTGGGTAGCCCACCGGGTATGGCCAATACCAACATTACCGACATGCTCCCGGGAATGGACAAGTTTTTCCAGTATATCCATCCGCCCCTGGGCCTTGATAACATTTATGCCCTGGTGCTGCAGCGCCAAACCGGCAGAATCATATCCCCGGTATTCCAGTTTTTTGAGTCCGTCAAGCATCAGGGGGGCAGCTTGCCGCTCCCCTACATATCCAACTATTCCGCACATATATTATCCTCCAGTATTGTCATTTTGTCGTTGTGCCTGGCCCTATTGTGCCGGAAATCGCTTTCCGGTTTTGTCGGACCGCTATCGGCGGCACAGACGCCGGGAGGCCACCCGCCGAGAAATCGCCAAGCCTCCATCCGCGTCAACTTGCCCTGGGGCAAGTCCAGGCGCTTAAGTTCATTGTCCCCGTCTCACCTCCCTTAAGATTTTTGCTGCGGCCGGCCCAGTTGTTGCTGAATGGTTTTGCCTATTTCGCCGGCAAGTTCCTTGAGCAATTTCTTGTCGGGCCCTTCCAGCATTACCCGGATCACCGGCTCAGTGCCGGAAGGGCGAACCAACACCCGCCCCCGGCCTGCCATTTGCTCTTCCGCCCAGGCAATGGCCTGGGAAATAGCTGCATCCTTTTCCCAGCCGTTTTTCGCCGCCACCCGGACATTTTGCAGCACCTGGGGCAAGGTTTCCATCACTGAAGCCAACTCAGCCAGGCTGTCTTTTTTGTCAGCCATAATCTTCAGCAGTTGCAAAGCGCTGAACAGGCCATCGCCAGTGGTGGCATGCTGGCGGAAGATGATGTGGCCCGATTGTTCTCCGCCAAGGCTGTAATCATTTTTGGCCATCTCTTCCCACACATAGCGGTCACCCACCGGCGTGGTGGCCACATTGATGCCCAGTTGCTCTGCCGCCTGGTGCAGGCCAAGGTTGCTCATTACGGTAACCACCAGGGTGTCATGGTTGAGCGTTCCCTGCTCCTTCATGTGACGAGCAAATATCATCATCAACTTATCACCGTCAACCACATTGCCGGAGGCGTCCACGGCAATCATGCGGTCGCTGTCGCCATCCAGCGACAACCCCAAGTCTGCCTGTTGGCTCACTACCGCAGCGGCAACTGTTTCAGGGTGGGTGGAGCCACAGTGGTCATTGATGTTGCAGCCATCGGGTTTGGCATTGATTACATGCACCTGGGCGCCGGTGGCGGCCAGCACCCGGGGAGCGATTTCCCAGGCAGCGCCGTTGGCACAGTCCAGCACCAGCCGGATTGATGAAAAATCACCATTAGCTGTCTCGGACAGGGCCGAGACATATTTTTCCACCAGCTCTTCATCCCGCACAATACGTCCCAGGTTGACGCCGGTGGGCCGGGGAAGCTGCTGCTGGTTCAGGCAAAGATGCTCTATCGCTTCTTCCTGGCTGTCGGCCAGCTTTATCCCCCAGGTGTTGACGAACTTGATGCCGTTGTCTTCCATGGGGTTGTGGGAGGCTGAGATCATTGCCCCCGCCACCGCATCGCTGCTGCGGGTCAGCCAGGCCAGGCCGGGGGTGGTGATCACTCCCACCAACCGGACATTTATGCCCACAGAAGCTATGCCCGCTGCCAGGGCAGATTCCAACATCGCCCCGGAAAGCCGGGGGTCCCGGCCAATATATATCTCCCCTCCCTGCTTGCCTGCCAGGTGCCAGGCTGCCGCCCGGCCAAGGGTAAAGGCCAGTTCAGGGGTAAGTTCGCTGTTGGCGAGGCCGCGAACCCCGTCAGTGCCAAACAATTTTTCCATATGTATCAATCCCTTCCATTGGTGCCAAACCGCCTAGTAAGCAGGGAGTGCTCCTGGTAGCGTGTTTGCAGATAATTGTCCAAGCGCTGGCGCAATTCTTTTTCATCCAGGTAGCGATCCAGCTCTCCGTCCATGGCCAGGGATATGGCCCCCGACTCCTCGGAAACCACAATCGCTGCTGCATCTGAGTGTTCGGTAATGCCCAGTGCCGCCCGGTGCCTGGTGCCCAGGTCTACCCTCACCTGGGGATTTTCTGTCAGCGGCAGGTAGCAGCTGGCAGCCCGGATGCGGTTGCCCCGGATGATTACAGCCCCGTCATGGAGGGGTGTGTTGGACTCAAATATGTTGAGCAAAAGCTCCGTACTCAGCTCTCCATCGATGGAAACCCCTGTCTCGGCCCAATCCTTGAGGCCGATTTCCTGTTCCCAGACAATCAAAGCGCCCAGGCGCCGGCTGGCCATGTGGCTCACTGCCCGCACCACCATTTCCACCGCCTGTTGCCGCTCCTTGGTGCCCAGCAAAGAAGTCTTGGGGAAAAAATGGCCACGGCCCAGGTGTTCCAGCGCCCGCCGCAGTTCGGGATAAAAAATAATGGGCAGAGCAATAATACCCACGGTAAGCGCCTGGTCCAGCAACCAGGTAAGCAGATCCAGGCCCAGCCAACGGGCGATGATGCTGGCCACCACCAGGATGGCCAACCCCTTGAGCAGCTGTACCGCCCGGGTGCCTCGAATGAGAATATACAGCCAATAAACGATGACCAGCACCAACAGTGCATCCACAACAGACTTTATAGTTACATAATCCATCACCTGCTGGAAAAAATCCGGCACCGTTTATCCCTCCCGTCACTAACTTTCAGAACCGGTCAGTTCCACACCATCTATCCTTGCTGCCGGCGTTACAGTTGCTGACCAAATGTTGCCGTCAACCCTGGTGCTGTCCCCCAGCATATCCACCTGGTTGAACCAATCCACCAGGTTGCCGGTAAGCTCAGCCCCTGGCACCGCACCGACAATAATGCCATCTTCGATGGCCAAGGCGCCCCAGCCAATTCTCCCATCAATCAGCATAACAGAGGGGTCCAGCACCCGGGGCTTGTACAATCTCGACACAAGTATACCACGTTTGGTGCTGACAATCATGTCGTCCAGCATGGCATTGCCCGGCTCCAAAAACAGATGGGCGGGGTGGGGCCAAAGGGACTGTTCCGGATGGCTTGCATGGCCAGTGCTCTCCATTTCAGTGCCCATAACCGTCACATGGTCCCACACGTGGTTTTGCAGCACACC
Source organism: Clostridiales bacterium (assembly GCA_003559415.1). Lineage (GTDB taxonomy): Bacteria > Bacillota > Proteinivoracia > UBA4975 > PWLI01 > PWLI01. Next base: position 10,411 of record PWLI01000078.1, read on the forward strand.
TTCCCGGAAGAGGTTGATGCGTCGCTTGGGTACGCCCTGAAAATCAAAGGGCATGGCCATTCCCCGGGGGTCTAATCCATCATCCCACAATGAGATGTTATCCCCCAGATACTTTTCTCCCACACGAAGAAAGGGTGTTTTGCTGGCAGTCACAGCCTGGCCATTGAGGCCCTGAGCCAGCAGGTTGACCAGTTGAGCTGTTGCCGGCTGTTCAAATATCACTGTATAGCTGCCGGGGTTCAGCGAGCGCAGTTCGGTAGATGCCTGACACCGGGCCACAGCTTCCAGGGCCGGGGAAAGAGAGTCCAGGTCGGCAAGGGATCGGGCGTTGGCCACAGCCAAACCGGATCCCCGGTTGTCCCGGGTTTGAAACAGTGCACGGAAACCTGCCCAGGTGGCCTCACAGCATGCAGATGCACCGGCTGTATTAACCACTGCCAGGCTGCTGCTTTGGACGGAAAAACGGCCGACCACATCAGTGCCGGTATTGGAAGCCAGCTCCAACAGTGGCTCGATGTGTTGCTGCAGCGTTTCAGGGCCCGCTTCGGCAGTTTCCTCGTCCCAGATGTCCATCTTTTTATATCCCGCCTTGGCTGCCAGCGGTGTCTGGGTGAAATCATTGCCGCCGGCCAAGTCGCTGGCCCGGGACACTGCCCCGTTTAAGTCACTCAAACAGTTTAGGGTAAAGGCCAGGGGTTGATTGTTTCGCCACACACGTATGCAGATGCTGCAGCTGTCAGATACATGTTGGAACTGCAGAGATTTGCCGGTAAACCTGGCTCGCAATTCTTTGCCGGCCATGGCAACAATCTCCATGTCACAGTTGTCGGGCAACGCCCTTTTAATCTTCCGCAACAACTCGGTTGATTTCATTACAAACCACCTGCCTTTATCCGCCGGAACAAAGCGGGAGACACGCCAATACCCACCGGCAAAACCTGCAGGGGAGCTCCTTTTTCATCTTCAACGCCCCAAATTTCCCAATCATCTGCACCGGCAACCGCTGTGCAGGCGTGCCAGAAATCCTGAGAGGAAGCTTCTATTTCCGGGTAAGGCACGGAAGAAGTAAGGCGGCCGTTATAGATAAGTCTGCCCCTTTCACTGACCAGGCGGAAACTGCTGCGCAGCGAGTCCAGGCTTATGCTCTCAGCAGTGTCAATGTAGAGCCCTCTCTCAACCTGGCCCAGCAAGTCTTTGCGGGAAACGTAGCCGGGTTTGAGCAGCAGGTTGGAAATTCGCACCAAGGGCGGGACATCCCAGCCAACTGCCCGGGCTGAACCGTTGCTGGCAACACCTGTCTTGGGCGCCGTTTCACGGCCTGACAAAAAACCGGTCAGCACCCCTTCTTTCATTAGCTGGGTCTCCCGGGCCACCACTCCCTCATCATCGTATCCATAGGTCCCCACGCCGCCGATGAAGGCGGGATTGGACATAATGTTTACACAGGGTGTGGCCTGGGGAGACTCCCGCAGAGAAGCGCGGGTTGCCGGGGGAAGGTTCAAGTAGTTGTCCATCTCCAGCACGTGGCCCAGAGTTTCCCGGATGACCATGGCCAGGGCATCCCCTGCCAGCACTACATCATAGATGCCGCGTTGGCAAGGCGTAACTCCGCAAAGCGCTTGTGCTTCCCCAATCATCGGCCTGAGCACCGCCGGCAAGTCCAGGCCGGAAACAGATTCAAAACCTCCACTGAACCAGCGTCCCCGGGGGCCGGGCCACGACAGCGTTTGCGTTCCCCGTTCCGTCCGGACGGTAAATGAAAACCCGGCCGCACTTTGGTAAAGGGTCTGGTCTGTATCCACTCCCAAGTTGGAGACCAGCAACTTCTTTTCCCTTCGGAAGTCAAGCCATCCCTGGCGCATTACGACACTTTCTCCCTGCATGGCAGCATCTGCCTCTTGAAGCAAATGTTCCTTCTCCTCCAGGGAAACAGCAAATGGATCCCGTTGTACAGGCGTGACGTATACACCCTTGCCCCCGGGGTTAACATCTATGGTCACAGGGGGCAGCTGGTAGGAAGCGGCGTGGCGGGCAGCATCAATTGCCTGTTGCACCACTTGGTCAACATTTTTCCCGCCCTCCAGGGGCGTGGCGGCGAATCCCCAATGCCCGTCAACCAACACCCTTACGGCAATGCCCTGCTGACGGGCATTGAGGCAGTGGGACATATGGCCGGCGCCTTTTGCTATTTTTTGTTGTTGTACATCAGAAAACCGGGCCTCAGCATAGCTGGCTCCCTTTTCTTCGGCACCTGCGATGCCATCCAGCAATATCTGCTTCAAACCAACACCTCCGGTTCAGGCTCTCCCGGGAGAAATGCTAGGGAAGCTCATCTTCTTCTTCCTGTTGGTAGCTCTCCAGGAGCGTCAGGGCTTCCTGGTGACGGCTTTCCGGAACCAACAAATCCACATCCAGACCGACACCACCATAGATGATGTGAGCATGGCCGGCACCACGGTGGCGGCGCTCAACGGGAATACCCGCCGATTTCAACAGACCCTCCACCATTTGGGCTTCGAAATCGTCCTTGCAGTTGGTAAGGAATTTCAGTTTCATCCCGCTCACCTCCTGCTGTATATTTCGGCATTGACATCCCAAAATACCTGCCTGGCAGTTAAAGATATATAGCTTGTCGCACGGCAGGATAAAGGCCTCTCTTAAGCGAATACTTAAGCATCTTGCCATGTTGGCATATCATAAAGTAATGGTGGTGTAAAATGAAACTTCTACCTGAGAAACGCAACCGGCTGTGGTTTATCTATGGAACAGTAATGGCAATTATACCTTTTCTGTTGCTTTTAATCGTCATGAGCAACTTGGGCATCACCCTGTCCGTTGGCGGTTACATTTTATTTCTTTTGGTGATGTTCCTCTATTCGGAGTTGCTGGCCATGATGGGCTTCCTTGGCATGAGGGTTATGTACGTGTTCACCAGCATCGCCTACTTGCTGGGTATATTATTGGCAGTGCTGGTGCTGGCTGGGGGGTCTGATGGGCTGGAAGGCGCAACGCTTTTTCTGGTGGCCATACCCTTTTTGGCGGCAACCTGGATTTTCGGGTTTGTCGGCGGGCTTGTTGCCCAGGTCATTGCCAACTTTTTTACGGAACGCAAGGTCAAACAGGCATAAATCCCGGAGGTGGGAAAAGTGAAATTGCTGCCGGCCGAAGGCAGTTCCCGATGGCTTATGCTGGGAGCTGTATTGGCAACAATCCCCTTGTTGCTGGTTGTTGATTTGCTGATTGCTTATGGCTTTATTGGTTCTCTGATTTTTTATCTTATTGTTGCAGTGCTGGGTGCCAGCTATGCCATGTTTTTGTCTTTTCTGGGCAGCCGGGGCCTGCGTACACTGTTTGTTTTTAATGGGCTTTGTTACCTGATTTTTATGTTTGTAATGCATGTTTTAGTAAGACTTGTGACAGATGACCCCATGGCGCCGTTCAGCCTCTTTTTGATGGCTCCCGTGATTGTTATGCTTTGGGTAGTCAGCATCGTTGCCGGGTTTATTCTTCAGGGAATTGCAAAAAAGATGTCTTCCCGGAGTAAGAAGCAATAAGTACACTTCCTGAATATGTCAGAGGGCCTTCCAAGGAAGGCCCTCTGATTATTACTGGTCGGCAAATTAGTTGCCGCTGGAGGCGCTTTGTTCTCTGAACTCACTGGGTGACTTCCCGGTGGTTTTACGGAAGATTTTGGCAAAATGTGTAGAATCCCAATAGTTTAATCTGTTGGAAATTTCAGTAATACTCATTCCTGATTCTCTTAACAGTCGTTTTGATTCCTGTATCTTAGCATTTACAATATATTCACTGGCACTTATGCCCATTTGTTCTATAAATAAGCGGTTTAAGTATTGAGCAGTGAATCCCACTGCTTTTGAAACATCTTCTACCCGCAGTCGTTGTTCCAGGTTAGAGTTTATATATCCAATGGCAGCACGAACAACATTTGCCTTCTGTTGGCCTTCCCTGTGGCAATCTGTTATATCCAGGACCATTTCAAGAATAACCATCAGCCAATGCATTAGCTCAATCTTGTCATAACCGGCCGGGGGATAAAATTCCGGCATGCGAATATTTACAGGTTCACCATCAGAGTAATTCATATAGTACAAAGGGGTCCTGGTAATAAGTACGGCCAATTCCATGATGCGGCCCTTAAACTCTTCCGGGCTTCCCTGATAATCTGTATACATGGTGGTGATTATCTCTTCAAGTTTTTGCATTGCCTCTTTTCTCTTGCCCAATGCAACTTGCTCTATTAGCTCTTTTTCATGTTTCCAGCTAAACGTACCCTTGTACGCGACCAATGCCTCAACCACGCTGAGGTTCTGAGATTGGCGCAGTATCTCCCGGGCAGCAGCAAACTCAGAATAAACACAGTCATTAAATCGTTTGTCGTGCAGCACGGCAAGGCTCATGACATATTCAGAAGTCTTCTTCACCAGCTCACCTATTGCTCTTAACTTTTTTTCTGGAACAACTTGCAGTTCGTCTGAAAAAGAAATACCTGTTTTTTGCTGCCAACACTCAAATAAATTTCTCTGATGCTCGTTCCAAGGCTTAGTCCGCACATAACCTGAAACAATAGCAGCCATAGTTACTTGCTGTCCCAATACCAGTGGGCTGACAGCAAAACTCACGCCCAGGGGGCACGTGGCAATAAATGGCCTTATAAACAGCGATTGGCGGATAGTCTGGGCAAAAAAATCACCACAGGATATCTTAACGTCCCGGCAAAAGGCAGAACTTTGGCACAAGGAGGGGATGGACGGAGAGGATGACGCCATAACCCGATTCTGTTGCAAGGGCTCCTGAATAAACGTCGTGAACCCCCCGATCCTCACTATTGAGTTAAGCAAACAGTCTGTTGCGACCTGATCAATACATTCTCCCAAAAGCCAGTTTTTAGCAGAATCTTGCATTTTGCCACCCCCAAGGCTGTTATTTTACCGCAAAAGCTGATTAATTTAATTGTAACATGCTACACCTAAAAAAGTTTACTTGCTTTTCAACAATCACAGTCATCACGGCTAGCTTTAACATTTTGCCAAGTGAAGACTAAAAGCAGGAAAACAATTGTTATGACAATTCCGTTTAACATAAAGGGGGCTCGCGGGCTTATATACTGGAGGGCCAAGCCACCACTTACTGGACCAAGAACAGCTCCTATTGTCAACACAGATTGATAGAGTCCCATTGCCGCCCCCCTTGCCTCAACTGGTGCCATGAGACAAACCTGGGTTGAAATGGAAGGGACATATAAGCTGGTTCCAATACCGAAGAAGCTGGTTCCAATGATTATCATGACAGCAGAATTCGCCGAGTAAAGCATAAACATGCCGGCAACGAACATAACGGCGCCAATTATGATCGTTTGCCGCCGTCCAAAGTGGTCACCAAGCCGGCCTCCCAGGGGTTGCATTAACCCAAAAATGCCAAAGGCGCCAATGCCAATGCCAGCGACATTGAGTGGGAGACCCAGAGACTGCACCAGAGGTGTCAGCAACGTTGAAAGGGAAGACTGCAAAAATTGATAGCCCGCTGCGCCAATATAGAGAAACAAAAGAAGAAAATTCAACTTCAAAAGCATAGGAAGCAACTTTAAACCATGAATTCCCTTATGCTTTGTCGATATCTGAACCGAGGCTTTGACGCTCTCAACAAAAAATAACGACACAAACAAAGCACCTGCGAGTGTCGCCCCGGCAGCAAAAAGAAAGGGTACACGGAAGCCAAACATCTCTGCCATAGTAGTTGCCATAAGTGCTCCGATAACAGCACTTACCCCAATACCTGTACCAAAAACACCCATTGCCATACCTTGCCGGCCCTCCGGCGAAATCTCAACCAGGTAAGTCATCATAACTGCCGCCATAGAAGCAAAGCTGAGCGAGGTTATGGTGCTGGAAATCAACAGCCAGACAGTGTTGGGGGCCAAGGCAGACATAATCATTCCAGATGCCCCAAGCAAGTATATATAGATTAAGGCCCTTTTTCTTCCCTGCCAAGTGGAAAGGTGGCCAACATATATGACTCCAAGGCATGCCAAAACTTTGCTGACACTCTCAATTATAGTGCCATGCAAAGCCAATCCCCCCAGGCTAATGGTATAGGGAATGATTATAGGCGAATACATTAACGTGCCCGTTCCCAATATAACAATACAGGCAAAAGCCAAGAAAAGCTGAGGCATCAATCTTGGTTTTTTTTCAATTGTGCCGTTTGTTTCTGCTTTCATCTGCAGTCTCCTTTAGTTTTTTCAGCTAAAAACCCCTTTAACTTTTTACCTCGTAAAGCAGCAGGGCATCAGTAAAGATTCCAGGGTTTTTCTGCAACCTCTTCTGGCCGCTGGGCAATATCCAGGCCGAAATTGTCCCTTAGCCAGCTGTCCAGCGAATGAAAGTAATCCTTGTCCACCGGGCCAACTGCAAGCTCTTCTTTCATGCTTTCCCTAACACCTTCGGGAGCATGTTCCAGGGGCTGATCGTTCACCAACCACTTCGCCTGACGCTGGTGGGGGGATAATACTCCGGACGCTTGCCCCGAGTAGGTATAGCCGCTTGTTACCTCTGCAACACTTACTGATTCATTGTATACCAAAAACACCTTATCCCCTATTTCTATTTTGTCGACAAAACGCAGAACCTGGTTGGCCTGCAAAATTGCATCGCCCTGGGACAATGACGAATCCTGTTCTGTCAGCTTATGTTGAATATCTCTCTTTTTTAGACTACTCAAATCCGGCAAAAAGTCAAAATCAATTGTAACAGCACCTTGCCTTCTCATCTCAGCACACCTGTCTTCTGAAGAAGTTTTAATCAGCCAGTACTTGAATTCAGACATTGCAAACGCTCCCTGTATATTAATTTTGCCGGGCACCTGTTTGTTATTGCTCTATACCAGGTGCCCGGTTTTACACCTTTCGGGGAAAAACAGGCTACTTTTTCAAGATGTTAGTTACTATGAACTGGCAGTGGCTGTTTTTTTGTGCTTGTTCATTACAAAAACTGCAACTATTGAAGCGATAAATCCTGCAATAAACACTGCCATGAAGGTGGCCTGGACGTTGATATATGAATGGAGCATGCCGCCAACCGTGGCACCAACGGCACTGCCCAAGCCCACTGCTCCCTGCAAATAACTCAGCAAAGTGCCCTTAAGGTGAATCGGGGCATAGCTCCCGATAAGTGACATGCTGTTGGGGGTGAAGAAAATCCCTCCTATACCGGCAACTGCCATTAACGGATAGATCAATGTCGCATTGCCAATGAAGGCCAAACCGCCAAAACCAATTGTAAGCATAACAATGCCTAAAAGCATTGTTTTGGCGCTGCCAAAGCGGTCACCCAGCCCGCCGCCCAGCGGCATGGCAAAGGAGAAGAGGGCAAATATTGCAACCCCTGCTGTTCCTCCACCGACTTCCAGGCCCAGGCTGACACCCAAGTCATCAACATTGGCAAAAACAGCAGCATTATTAATTCCCACAAAGATTGCCGCCAAAACAATCAGATATACAATCAGCGGCTGGCTGGTAATAATTTTCCAGAAAGATTCTTTGCGTTGTTCCGGCTCTGTTTCCTTAACAACAACATCAACCTTGTCAAATCTCTTGATTATTTGAACCGTGATAAAGCCAATGATTGTTGCCGCCAAACTGGCTATGGCCAGCACATAGTAAGCCTGGACAATGCCAAACCGCGGCACAACAATGAAGGCCAACATGGGGCCAATAGCAGCTCCAACTCCAAAGCCGAGCCCGTAAAAACCCATGCCCATACCCTTTTTGCCCTCAGGGGCACCTTCCAGCAGAAACGCCTGAAGACCGACAAAAACTGCCGCCGATGCCAGGGCAAGAATTATCCTGTAAAGATAGAGAATCTGATAAACCGGTGCATAGGTCCACAGCATAAAGAAGACTGCAAACACCAGGCCGCCCGTGAGAAATGTCCTTGTGGGGCCCTTGGTGTCGGTAATCCGGCCTGCTACCAGCGGGCCTATTACAGCGAAAATGTAGCCCAGTGCCAAGATAGTACCACTGATTGCCGGGGCAATTTCATCAGCAACGCCCAGGTAACGGACAAAGGCGTTGTTCAACGGCGGGATTGCTGCAGCAGAAGCCCTGATTATGGCGAGAATAAATATGCCGCCAATGCCTCTCAGTAAAAACTTTTTCATCAAAAAACCTCCTTCATTTTGTAGTTGTTACTTGGCTATAGCAAATTTGTAACCGTACACCCAGTTGCCTGTTTCTTCCCTTTTGTGCTTTCTTATGATCATGTTAACTTTGGTTCCTGGTTCAACCGGTTCACCTTCAAGCTCGACAACTTCTGAAAGGACATGTAATCCATCTTCCAGCTTAACAACAACAATGGTCCTGGGAGGAAGATCGGTATACCCCACAGCCGGATAGCCAACATCGTCAATCCAACATGTTACCACTTCACCTCTTTTGGGAGGATAGTAGTCGTTAAGGTTTCGGCTGCCGCAGCTGGGGCAATCCAGTCCTTCCCGGGGGGGATAATATTTTTCCTGACAATCTTCGCACTGGCTACCCTTTATGTGGTAACGGCTGTCCTTTGTTCTGTAAGTCCTGATGGTGCCCTGGACTTCTACCCGGGGAATCAATTCTGGAAACTGGCCTGACATCAGAAACCCCTCCTCATTATTGCTACAGCATCAACAGATTGATGGGTGCCATAAGCCTGGGCCAAGGCCAGCTCGACATCCTTGACCTGTCTCTCATCACACTGACCTCTTATCTGCTTCATGTTTTCAACGATTTTACTGCTAAAGTCTCCTCCAACACTGCTGTGGCCAAAGGCGATATTTCCTCCATCGGTATTGGTGGGATACTTCCCGTCCACCGCTGTGACCCCTTCCAGCACAAGTTTGCCCATTTCGCCTGGGGCAGCTATACCCAGAGCTTCCATTTGCATGAAACCGTCAGATGGCGTTAGGTCATGCACCTGGAAAACATCTATATCGTCAATCTTGGCTTCTGCCTGGGTTAACGCCCGACGGGAAGCGACTGTTGTTCCCGGCTGCCTGGAAATATCGCAGTCTCGATGGTCAGCATGGGGATAGTTAAAATGGGCACCCATATAGGCTGAACGGTTTGCCAGGCCCAAGTCGATGAAGATTGGCTTTTCAAAGTTTTTAGCCACATCTTCTGAGGCAAATATTAACGTGCAAGCATGATTGCGCCCTGCAGCGCTTCTGGTGCGCACACCGAGAATTCCATCAGCGAAGAGAGCTTCTTCAGTTGGCATCGGACTGCCGTAGGTTACAGCTTCCGGGTTCCTGCGTCCGTACCAGTGGTCCTGCCGGGCCCAGTGAGCTTCTGCCGTCAAGTCACCCTTCTGGTACTTTTGCTGATAATATTTCTCTCGCA
>PWLI01000109.1 GCA_003559415.1 Clostridiales bacterium
CCGGGTCGAGGCCCAGGCCGCTGACCCGGGCATAATTTGCAGACATCAACACCCCTTCCCGGTTCTCCCTTATCTTGCACAACCCCTGCTTGCCAACAGCAATTGAACAGTTGTGGGGACAGAGCAGGCAGGTGAGCTTGCCGTTGTCGCTGCGCCAGAAGGCGGCTTCCATGGTCAGTCAAACCTCTCCACTGTGAAGGTGTAGAGGGAAGTCTCTTGCCGCCGTTCAGCAGGGATGCCACCCTTTTCCATGGCAATGGCAAGTTGTTGTTCCCCGTCATCTATGCCGGGAAGGTCAGGCAGCAGCAGCCCGCGACGCCCCTTCCATTCCGCCACAACACCTTTGGTGGCGGGGTCCAAGTCTTTGAATTTGGCAGGCTCCAGGGGCCCAAGAACATCCACTGTCACTCGCAGTGTAGACAGTTCTTCCAATGATACCTGCTCAAAGCGGGGATCCTTGGTAGCTGCATCCACTGCATTGACAATGATTTCCTCAGCCAGCGATGGCTGAGCCGGCTCCACTGTGCCGATGCAACCGCGCAGCTGGTCATCGGACTTGAGGCTGACAAAGGCCCCGGCCCGGCTGGAAAGTTCTTCTGCATCAGCAGCGTTCAAAAGCTGGCCGGTGGCCAGGTAATGTTCAATCGCCCGGCGAGCCAGTCGGGCGTGAGTGCTTTGCTCCCGGGGGGCGGCAGTTGCCGGCACCAGGCTGGCAGCCTTGCCCGGCTGAAGCTCAAAGGAAGCTACCAGGTAGCCCACACCAAAGGGGCCTTCATAGCTAAGCACCTGGGTGGAGACATTTATTTCATCCAAAGAGCCCAGCAGAGTGACCAGTGGGCGCCATCCGCATTCAGCGGCCCGCTGGCGAAACTCCGGGGGCATGTCCAGAATGGATTGAAATTCCTTTTTTTCCAGTGCCTTCTTGATGCCGGCATCAAACTCCGGTCCGGCGGGGTTGTAAGGCGATGGCGCCTGGTCATTCAGGCAGTGGGACAGATCTCCGCTGGCAATGATCACGGTGGGGCCGGCAGATGCCCGGGCCAACACTGTCCCTATTCGATAGCACTCCCGGGGCGGCAACCCGCCTATGCGCACACAAGCCACCTTGCCCTGCCAGCCTGCCTGTTCAAGATAGTACAGCGGCAGCATGGTGCCGTGGTCCAGGGCATGGGGTTGCCGCAGGCTGGAAAGTTGTTGGCGGCTGATGGCAGTCAAAGGCAGGGCGTTCTCGTCTGCCAGCTCCATGGCCCTTTTCACATACCTGACATCGTTTTCCCATTCCATGGAAACAGTGGAACCAAAGGCGTTGAAGTCACCGGACAGCCGTTGCCAGTCGGGCATTGTATAGGCATCGGCAAACACCGGCCCGTGGGGGCTTACCACCACCACTGTTTCCGGCGCCAGTTCTGCCACCCGTTCGGCCAGCTGCCTACAAGCAGCATCTGTCCGGGCAACTTCAGTTTTCATCTCATCGCCCACACCTTCCACCAACAAAGGGGGATGGGGCATAAATCCGGCAAACAACAAAGATGGCATCACTGACACCTCCAAATTCTAACCGCAGTACTCCTTGCTCACATAGGCCGACGTCATAGCTGCCAGCAAAGCGCCATAACCCGGGGAGAACACCAGGCGGTCGCCCACCTTGAGGGGTTGTTGGTAATCGGTTACATCCAACAACAAATGGTCGCTGCTGGCGCCCAGGATATCGGTACCGGCCGGGGTTTCAAGGCTGTCCACGGCAATGTCCTGGCGCCCCAGGGCGACGATGGCCCGCAGGTGGTTGCCCCGGTCTTCAAAATCCGGGGTGCCGCCAAAGGCATCCTGGCCAATCTCGCCGATGGGCACTGATGGCTTGGTCTGCAGTTCTATCACTTCTGCTTCAAGGGTAAAGCAGTCCAGATGGGCTCCCGGTATGGGCTGCCGGGCAACAGTTTCCCTGCCCAGCATGATTCCTTCGCCCAGCCGCAGTTGGGTTACAGGGGGCAGCTTGCCCTCCAGCAACAATGGCAGACTGCTGGAGTTGCCGCCGGAGATGACAGGCAGGGGCTGGCCGTAAACTGCCTGGGCCTGTTTGTTTAGGCTCAGCAGCCGGCCCAGGTTGTCCCGGCTGGGTATTACCCCTCCATAGCAGGTCAGGTTTGTTCCCAGCCCCAAAAGTTGTATGTGGGCCAGGGGGGCAATCTGTGCTACTGTGTTTTCTACATCTTCAGGCAGTATCCCTTCCCGCAAATCTCCCAAGTCCACCATCAGCACCACCTGGTGGACCTTGCCGACGGAAGCCGCTGCCCGATCCAGGGCTTTGATTGTGGCCAGTTCCGAGTTAAGGCTGCACTGGAAATTCTCCACCACCAGTTCTGCCTGGCTGGGCATGGGCAGGCGCAGCAACATCAGCGGCACATCTATGCCCGCTTGCCGCAGGCGAATAGCGTTTTCTACCCGGGACTCGGCAAGCATGTTCATGCCGCCGGCCAACATGGCCCTGGCGACCTTTGGGTCACCACAGGTCACCTTGGTAACACCCACCGGTTCAATGTCGTGCTGGCGGCAAAGGTCAGTCAACAACCGGGTGTTGGTTTCGATTTTTTTCAGGTCAATTGTTATTCTCGGATAAGTCATATTCTTCCTCCTCCAGGCCCAGGGAGTCCAACATCAGTTTCACAGCTGCCCGGGGGTGTTTTTTGGACAACACCCCGGCAACTGCCATTATATAGTCTTTGTCCAGCAACACCCTGGCCTCCCGGGGCGGGATGAGCAGTGCCGGGTCCTTCTGTTGCAGCGCTTGCGACAGTATTTCCCGGCCCCGGGGCAGGCGGGTCAAGGCCCCACCGGTGCCAATCACATAGTGGACGCCGGTCAGGTCTTTACCCCGGGCTATTTTTTGCCGCCCTCCCGGTCCATAGAGATAATTTATCCGTCCGGCATGGCGCTCCAGCGCCTTGCCGACGGCCACTGCCGTCAATTCCTCGGCCAGTTTGATCTGGGCTTCTGACTGGGGTATGGCTATCACCAGTGTCTCCGGTTGTTGGACACCCAGACGGGCAGCCAACCCTTCCCGGCCAGCCAGCTTGATAATGTTGGCTGCATTGACAAAAACTCCCAAGTCCCCCTCCACCGTCCGCTTTGCCAGCGGTTCAGGGTGGATGAGGATGGAATTTATTGTATCGCTGCCGGGAGTAACGGAATGAACATCGGTGGTGGCGCCACCGACATCAAACATTACCAGGTCCCCCACATGTTGGTAGAGGGCAATGGCGGCGTTGAGCACCGCTCCTGGAACAGGATGTATCGGGCCGTCAACCATCTCCCGGATATGGCCCATTCCCGGGGCATGAACAATATGTTCTTCAAAGGCCCCCTGGATGGCCTGGCGGGTGGGCTCGATGTTCAGCTCGTCGATGCGGGGGTAGACATTGTCCACCACCTGCAGCTGGAACTTTGTTTCGGAAAAAATGTTTTCAATTTCCCTGACAATGGCAACATTGCCGGCATAAATCAGGGGGATGGGCATGTCCAGTTCCGCCAGGCTGGCGGCGTTGGCCAGCACGACATCCCGTTCGCCATGGTCAACGCCTCCGGCCAGCAAAATAATGTTGGGAGATATCTCCCGGACTTCTTCCAGCTGGCTGGAGCTGAGCCGTCCGGCAGTTACCTGGTGGAGAACTGCTCCCGCGCCCAGGGCGGCTTCCCGGGCTGCCCGGGCGGTCATGTCATAGACCAGGCCATGGACTGTCATGCGCAGTCCGCCGGCAGCGCTGCTGCAGGCATATATATGCTGCCATTCCAGGTTTTCCACACCCAGGTTGCGGCGCAAATCCGCCAGCGCCTCGGTCAAGCCCTGGCGGACATCACCCTGTTCCACCGTTGTTGTACCCTGGCCCTGCCCCGCCAGGCGGGGAGAATTGTCCAGGCCGGTAAACCCGCTGACAACAGTGGTGGTACTGCCTATTTCTGCCACAACTACATCCAGCTTCACCGCTGACACCTCACTTTTCGCCGCGGCGTTTTTTCACCAGGAAACTGGCCACTTCTTGGCCATGGGTGCCCCGGCCGAAGCCGGCGTCCATGCCCTCTGCAACTGCCAGATCGTTGGTGACCTGAGTTCCTCCTGCCACCAGGATAACTTTATCCCGGAGGCCTTTTTCCTGGCAGAGGTCGTGCAGGCGGCGCATGTTTATGCGATGTATGTCAGCATGGCTGATGATTGTGCTGATCAATATGGCATCAGCAGCTGTTTCAATGGCGGCATCCACAACCTTTTCCAACGGCACAGAAGTGCCCAGGTAGTGACAGTCAATGCCAAAACCCTCGATGCCTCCGTGCTTGATGTCGATTATTTCCTTCATGCCCACCGAGTGTTCATCTTCGCCCACGGTGGCGGCCACAATGGTCATGGGATTTTGTTTTATATCTTCCCGTATTTCTTCTTCAGACAGCAGCGGCACTTCCGGCGGGATGTCCAGCTGGGCGGGGTCGATGTCGATGCCCACCTTGCCTTTGAGCTCCAGGTAGGTGCCCTCCGAAGCCTGCATCACCTGCTTGTGTATCACTTCCGCGTCTGTTATTCCCATCTTTTCTGCCATGGCCAGGGCGGTGTATTCGGCAACCCGGACACTGGTTGGGAAGAAAAGATTCATGCTCACATAGCCGTCAGCATACCATTCCACCTCGGGCCGCAACAGGCCTTTTTCCCTGTGTTCTGCCTTTGCTTCCATGCGACGGCTGGCATTGTCTTCCTCATCCAGCTCATCAATATAGATAACTTTTTCCGAATCACACAGGGTGCAACCACCGATGGGGTCACAGGCCTTGGAACCGGCAGGCAGATTGTTGTTCCCGAAGTGGTGGCAAACGGGGGCCATGTAATCATCATCCCTGGGCACAATGGTGTCGACACCCACACCGCCATCGCTGTGGCGGACGATGCCGTCGCCGTTGCGCTGGGGATAGAAAGCTGAGTCTACGAAAAAGCCCTTTTCCACTGCCTTGAAGTAACCGCCTGTTTCCACGATTTCTTCCAAAAACAGGATGGCCCGCTCTTTCAGCTCCCGGGCCTGTTGACGCAATGGCCCGTCAGTTTTCAGTTCCACCATGTCCAGTATGCCATCCAGGCCAATCAGGGCCTGCTTGGCGGTATTGACAGCATGCACGCTGTTGTAATGCCAGGGCACATTGCGGCCCTCATCAGGAGTGATGGTGCTCTGGATGTCCACACTGGTCAAGCGGGAGATTAATATGTTCAATGTGTGATTGACGGTGGCTTCCCGGGTACAGGACTCCATGTACTTGGTGTTCATCTGGGCCCGCATCTTAAATCCGGGAAACAATTCCCTTAAAGCCACGGCATAGGGGAGATCCAGAGACATGGCCGGGGCGGGGGTGGCGGTGGGTGGGACTGTGGAAAGGCTGATGTTTTCCCTCTTCATTCCCACCTGCTCCGAGTAGGCGCTGTTGATGC
>PWLI01000025.1 GCA_003559415.1 Clostridiales bacterium
TTACTCTGTTGTCAAGGACTGGCGACCAGCCTCTGCTCTATCTTTATTCCCGTCTATGTAATATTTTATTGTGTTCTTCGCACGCTCACGTTTGGGTTCATAATATTGTATTATTCTTGTGTCGGGAAAAAAATCGCCGTTGGTATCCATAAATACTGTTCTTGAGATATAGATGGTCCCGTGCCAAAATTGAGTCCAGTGTATCCTCCCACCGCTTCACTGTACCAGATGCATGCGAGAGGGAGAATAAGATAAAGCCCGATCATCCATATTGCTTCCGCATCAACCGTAACATAGGCGGCGATGAGATAAATCACCGCAATAGTTGCGGATATAATCCTGCTTTTCATTTTCTTCGTCGGTACGGAACGATGACGTTATCGAGCATCGGAAAGTGTTTCTTGTTTAATGTCACCAAGGGCAATTGATGGATTTGCGAAGTCGCAGCGATGATTCCGTCGATTAGATCCACTCCGTGACTCGGACCGTACTTAGCTCTGAAATCCCCTCCTGCCTCGCAAATGACGGCATCGGCTGACAACACATCAAAAGACAATACGAAGGTTTGTATGGCTTCTTTCTCATCATCGTTGCGTGCGCCAGCACGCAACTCCGCCAGAGACAGAGCCGAAATGCTCAACGTGCCGGAAGCGTTTTCAAGGTATGAGGTTGCCGAGGAAAGACCTCGAAGATAATCAATCAGGATGTTTGTGTCCAGCAACACGCCGCTCATCGCTACACCCGCCTGCTCAGTTCATTTCTAACCGCCTGAAAATCCGAGGGATTTCTGTCCTCCCATATTCCCCGGGCACGTTGCATCCGATCAAGCCGAGGATAAGAAGAAGCGCGCGACAAGAATTCATCGATGGCAGATCTGATGAGTTCACTTCGTTTTCGGCCTGTTCGCCGGGCCAAAGATCGCAATTGAGCCTGTTCTTGGTCTGTGATATATATCTGTGTTCGTACCATGGCAGATCTCTCCTATAATGTATAAATGCAATGTACAGCATCGGGTAGGCTACGTCAAGCATCAAACTTTCGAGCGCTGCCAATGCTGCCCTGATAATGATGCTCAAGGAACCGTTGAATATCCCATTTCATATTGTATCACAGATCATATCTGCGGTGCTACCGCTCGCCTTCACCGCTAAGTTGACCGCGTTCGCGCGGTCTACTTGTACAGTGCGAGGCGACGTTCGGCTCGGATTGACCTTTGGTTCTCCGCCTACAATCTTTCATACTGGCTCTGGAGTATGGACTGCAGGGCGGGATATAGCTGTCTGTATGAGTCATGTTTAGCGCGGTAGGCCGCGTTCACTTTCTCGCGCGGCTCAAAGACCCGTTCGCGTCTTACAAAGACCCCGACGGCTTCTTCAGGGGAATGGAACATTCCGGTTGCAAGGCTGGCATTCATGGCGGCACCCAGGACCCCGGCCTCTGTGATCTGCGTACGAACAATCGGAATGCCAAGAATATCCGCACGCAATTGGAGGCCGACGTCTGATTTGGCGCCGCCGCCTGACGCAATGAATTCACTGGTGTCTATTCCTAACGTACGCAGGTCAGCAATTGCCTCTACGAAGAACAAAGCAATTCCTTCTTGAATAGCTTTAAGAATTTCCCCGCGTGTCGTGTTGGTTTTCAAGCCAACGATAACGCCAGATGTATCCGGAGAATGATGTGGAGGCGGGTCGAAATGCGGCAGAACAAGCAGTCGCGTCGGCTTATCAGGAATTTCCACATTCAATTCGTCATAGGAACAGTCCGGTGTGGCAAAGGTGTCACGGAACCACTTAACCAGAAGTCCAGCCTGATTATACAAAAATGAGACATATAGATCCGGAAGCAGGTGGTGTTCGACATTCAGGTTATGCTGGCGCATGAGCTGCAGATCGCGTGGTTTATTGTAAATGGGGGTGATGCAATCAAACGACCCCATGCCGTAGACAGCGCGGCCGGCGGAGACGCCGCCGCAGCCCAGCGCATTACAGCATTGATCATGCCCACCGGCGACGATCCTGACATTCTTCGATAATCCCAGTTTTGACGCCATATCGTCGGAAACAGTTCCGATTATCGTGCCGCCAGGCACCACAGGTGCAAGCTTGTCGCGAGGAATGTCGCTCCATGAAAGAAGTTCATCAGACCAATCATTGCGATTGAGGTCAAAAAGCAGTGTGCGGTTTGCATGCGAATTGTTGGTGGCCGGATCTGCGCCCAGCATGAAGGCAATGAAATCTGCCCAGTGAAGAAGAAGCTCCGCCTGTTCATATACATCAGGGCGATGTTCTTTCAGCCAGAGCAATTTGGGCAACGAGTAGTTTGGCCCGAGCAGATTGGGGTTAATGGCATAGAATCGTTCGTGCCCGAAGGCTTCCATGAGGCGTTTGACATGCTCTTGACCACGGTCATCGACACAAAGAATAGTGTTGTCATGTATCCGACGATCTCTGGACACGGGGACCATGGCTTCACCGAAGCTGCTGATGGAAAGGGCTGTCACAGGATCCCTTGCGATTTGCGCAACGACCTCGGCTATAGCAGATATTGTCTTCTCCCATACGGCAACGGAATCAAGTTCCGCCCAGCCGGGCTGTGGATGGAGCATGTTGTATTCGCGATAGGCATGCCCAATGCAGTGACCATCGGCACTGAATGCGCCGGCCTTGCAGCCAGTTGTGCCCAGATCAATACCCAATAGGCTCATAGTGTCTCTAACCGGATATAAGCTTTTCCGGAAAAAAGCCGCGATTGCGGAAATACAGTGCAAATGCAGTCCGTCTTGCTTCCATTACTGTCCTCCGTTCATATTCAATATTCGGGCCGTGCCCTGAACTTCAAGTTCCTGCTTTATCACATTCAACATGGTTTTGTAGACCGCTTCTTGTGCGGCGGCATCGCCCTGTTCGATGTGTCTCTCGTAAGGTTGCCGGATCGCCGTCGCGACATTGATCTTGGTGATACCATGTTTTATCGAGTCCATGATATCGGCCTTTTGAATGCCGGTGCCACCGTGAAGAACCAGGGGGACGCCCACCGCATTGTTGATGCGATCAAGATGATGAATGTTCAGTCTGGCTGCAACTTTGGCCTGCCCTTTCGCCGCCGCTGAAATCGCGCCATGGATATTCCCGATTGCCACAGAAAGCCAATCAACCCCGGTTTCTTCAACGAACTGCCTTGCTTCTTTCGGATCGGTGAATCCCTTGCCTGACGAGAAGATCTCTTCGTACGGCGGCAGCGGCCCGGCTTCGTGACCCATGACTGCACCCAGCTCAGCTTCTGCAGGAATCCCGGCAGCGTGCGCCAGCTGAACGACTGCTCTTGTGCAGGCGATATTCTCGGCAAACGGCAGGCGTGAGCCGTCTACCATGACGGACTCATACCCGACGTCGATCGCGCGCCGGATGATCTCCAGGTAATCCACGCGCTGGTCGTCTTCGTCAACAACCGGAATATGGTCCAGGTGGAGACGGGTATGCCCGTGCAGTTTGAACTTGTCGTATTCGGCTTGTAACGCGTCTAGGCTACCGGTTCGGAATTTGATCCACTCCAGCCGAGCGGCCATGATCAGGCCGAAACTGCCGGTGTCTTGAATGGCCTTTACAACCGGTTCGACCATCGGCAAATAAGGGATATTGAAAGCCGGAATAACCACACTGGCGCGGTCGGCCCGCCGCATCAATTCGCGTGTCGAAGCATATTCCATAAGGCGTCTTACTTTTCTGTTCTGCCTGAATCCATTGCCGAACGGCGCAAATCAGCGGCGCGGTTTACCGCGTACGCTGGATTTTGTTGGTTCGGCGATTGTCCGTGACCGGGTCTATCGTATCCAAAAACGGAAACCGGTTGAAATCCGTGTCTCGCGTATAGATGGTGCGGACGCCGTTCTCTCTCATCAGGATAGCCGTGTGCGCATCGAACACCAGATTCCCTGTTATCCCAGGAACCTCGGCATACACCTCGGCGGCTACATGTCGATGACGGTCAGTCTCGGCAAGTATTCCGAGACGCGGGGAGGCGAACAGGGCATCGAGAAACATCCATGCCTGTTCGGGAGTGAATGGGCGGGTAAGAACTCGGGGATGCGTCACGACACGCAGAAACTCGTAAACGATACCCCATGTAACATACCATGGGGTTGTCATCTCGCGAAATGACTCCAGCAGTACGCGGCACCGCGCGTGATCGGGAGCATCCGTGTCCACGCCATAGATCAGGACATTCGTATCGACAACGAACATACCTATCCTTCCATAACCGTGTAAAGGGCATCTCTATTGGCCACATTGACGCGAAGCCCCCCACCGCTAAATTTAGGCAACGGCGGCAATTCGACCTTGTGTTGTTCCGGTTGCACGATGGCTCGAAGCGCAGCTTCTACCAACTCGGACATGGTTTGCCGACGGCGTGCTGCCTCGCGCTTGACCTCCAGCATCGTCACGTCACTGATATTGAGCGTTGTTTTCATATGGATAAACATATCACATGAACGGATTTCCGTCAACCGATTATTTTTATCTGATTATGGGCAATCCTAACGTTCCGGTCCAGCGGCGCGGTTTACCGCGTACGCTGCGACCGGTTGTTGGCAGTCCTATGTTAGGCGTGAGGGATCGAGTAATCGTGACCCATGCCACACAGTCAAGACAACGACCGTATCATTCTGCAATCGATAGACAACTCTATAGTTCCCGAGGACGATTTCCCGAATGTCGGCTGATTGCGCTTCTGGCACCACTCGTCCGGACCGCGGAAACATCTGAATCCGTTCGATCGCACTGAAAACATCAATGACGAAAAGGCTGGCGTAGTGTGGTGAATCCGTTGCTATGAAGTCAGTTATCGCCTCCAGATCATCAGCGGCTTGAGGCGTCCACCTCACTTCAGCCATTTGGACATCCTTTCTTTCACCATCGAATGGGGAATGGTCTGTCCGGCATCAGCTTGGCGTAAACCACGTTCGATTTTGGCCAAGAAAAGCAGTCGCTCCATGGCATCTTCGATAGTGGCGTCATCCGGCATATTCTGTACCGCATGTAGTACTTTTTCTTTGGTTGTCATGGTTTCACCATAGCATAATACCGTGCGGACGGCAATCTCTTTTCGATTTGTTCCGATTCATCAGTTGTTAGCATCAGCTTACAGACTGGGGCTATGTACCAATGGCCTGTAGTGCTCGGCCGGCGAGATGGTCTTGTCAACCCCTTGTCAGTCCAATTTCCTGCAATAGGTCATTGGCTGTTTGAACAAAATGAATTGGAACTTTGATGTGAATGCCGCCTGCCATCGGCAGCGCCGTGCCGGCATATCTCGCAGAATTAATATATGAAGGAATGTTTTCTGCCTCCAGTAAGGCTTTTGCTTGTAATGCGGCTATTTCGGAATCGAATGTCGCGATCACGACATCATCACCTTTGTTACCAGTATATTTCATCGTTTTGCCAA
>PWLI01000014.1 GCA_003559415.1 Clostridiales bacterium
CAACAGGGCAGGGATCCCGACCTGACCCGCATAATGGAAAAGGCAGAGTTGCCCCTGCGCTGGCTTCCCTCAGAACACTACCGTGACAGGGAGCTGCTTGCCCACTCGCTGGAGCAGGCAATTGCCGGAAACCAGCAAGACAATGCCCAGGAGGCAACCGAACCCTAATCGGCGCTGTTGTAAAGCAGCGCCAGCAGGGAAACCAGCAGTACGGTGGGCACAACATATCCCAGCACCCAGCCGAAAAAGCTGCCAAAGGGCATATCCCGGGCGAAAATAAGCTCTATAAGAAAGGGTGTGAGCGGCAACAGCAATGCTGCTGAAACCCCCGTGGCCAAACGGGCAGCGGGCAGGTTAACCACGGTTTTCTGCTTGTACAGGCTGAAAAAATGCCAGGAAACGACAATGACGACGTATAAAAGAGCGTATGGCCAGTACATGTGTTCTCCTTTCATTGCGGTAATGTGAAAACCCTGCAAGCAGGCAGGAAAACGACAACAAGTTGTCGAACTATATTAAGAGAGCCCCAAAGCAAATCTGTTTTTGGGCTTATACTATCTAAGGAGGAATTCTGATGCCATTCGTAACCGATATTGACCCTCCAGCAAAGGAATACGAAGCTGTTGCCAGCTTGGGCCTGGCTGTAGGGGCAAGAAAAGGCAAAGGTTTGTTTGGTAAGAGAACTTACGAGCCGATTGAAGTGTTGGGACATTTCAGCATTCAGCTTGCTACCATAGCTTGGGATAAAGGTGATGAGGGCTCCACCGCCCTGGTTGTCGATCCCCAGGCTCTGCTTGAAGGGTCTGTGAAATTTGACTTGACCCCCGAGGGGCCGGATGTTGAAATCAAGGACGAGATGGGCGAAGATGAATTTATCAACACCTGTCAAAAGCTTATCAAAAATGCAGGAGATTTCAAGGCTGACGTCATGGAATTTCCCGGACTGATTAACGATGCGGCTCAAGCTGAACCGTTGCTGAAGAATGACAGCATTGGTGCCGTCCCTGCCGAGTTTGAACAGCAGGCCGATCCGGCCAACATTGTTGAAGAGCTGCGCAGCAAGCTGGCCGAGTTTGAGCGGGGAGCCGAGCAATGGGTGAAAACAAAGCAAAAGCTCTTCAATTACCGCGACAAGCTGGCCAAGAAAATTGATGTGGCTCAGGAAGAAGCCAAGGTGGCTCAGCAAAAAGCCCTGGAAGACCTGGAGCAAAAAATCAAGTCCTCCATCGCGGCCAAGCGCCAGGAAACTGATGCTGCCATAGAAAAGGCCCGGCAAAACAGCGCCAAGACCCGGCAAACTCTGCAGTCTGAGCTGGACCGCGCCAAGCAGTTGTTTGAGGAAAATGGCGAAGACTTCTACCGGGACAACATCAAAACTATTGAACAGCGCTTGAGTGAGCATGACAAAAAGCTGGACAAGGAAATTGCCGACTTGGAAGCGGCACACAAAAAGTATGGCGAAGAGCAACAGGGCAAGATAAAGCAATTTGAAGCCGACCGCAACAAGAAGATGGCGACCTTTGATGAGCGGCGCAAAAAGCTGGACAACACCCTGGACAGCCTGGAAAAGGCCGTGACCAAGCGGGCAGAGCGCAGCCAGGAACAGCACAAAAAAGTTTCCAGCCTGGTTGTTACCCTGACACCGGACCAGACAGACAAAGAATTTCCGGTAGTGTTTTACGCCGCCCGTTATCCCGGTGACCGCTGGGTGGTCTTCCCGCCCCAGGTATTTGGCGGAAAGGGCCTGCTGGGCAAGTTGTTTGGTGGAGCAGTTGTGCCCTTTAAGTCTGCCAGCAAGCTGGGAGACACCCTGGCTGCCAAGCTCCAGGCCCTGCTTGTGGACAACGATCTGGCCAAAACCATCAGCGAAAACAACCTCTTGAAAGACGAAGAGTACATCAAGCAAGCCAAAAACGGTTTGTCCCAGCTCATTGACCAGGGAGACATGGACAAGAAGCACGCAGAGCTGTTTGAAGAATTTTAACAAGCCCTCTGGGCTTGTTTTTTTCATTTGGAGAGGAACAACATGGAAAAAACAGTAACAACGCCGCTGGGCCCGGTCACCATTGTTGCCGACAGGCATTCTGTCACCGGCCTGTGGTTCGGCCGCTGCAATCAAAGCGACCAATCTCCCCTGTTGGAGGAGGCCGGCAAGCAGCTGCACCAATGGTTTGCCGGGCAACGCACCGAGTTCAACCTGCCCATTAATCCCCGGGGTACGCCCTTTCAGCTGCGTGTCTGGGGCCAGTTGTTGAAAATCCCCCGGGGCGAGACCAGGAGTTACGGCCAGGTGGCGGCGGCCCTGGGCAGTCCCGGCGCCGCCCGGGCGGTGGGGCGGGCCTGCGGGGCCAACCCCCTGGCAATTATCATTCCCTGCCACAGGGTAGTTGGCGCCGGCGGAGGGTTGACCGGTTTTACCGGCGGGCTGGAGTTGAAACAACAGTTGCTGGCTGCCGACCGGGGGGACTTGCTCTGAAACCCACAAAAAACAGGAGGCGGTTGCCTCCTGTTTTTGGATTCAGGGTTTTCTGTACAACGGTGTCGCCCTGCCGATGAAATTGTTGCGGTCGGTGGCCCGGGAATGAACCAGCGCCTGAACCAGAATGTAGGTAATCACCGGGTAGATGGCGATGTGGATGCCCTGCTGGGGCAGGCGAATGGTAAACCAGTGCCAGTAATTGTTCCCCAAAAGAAAGCTCAACACAGCCGGCATCAGCAGCACGCCGTTTACAACCTGGGTCAGGCCGATGGCGAAAAAGAAGGCGGGCAATTGGGTTTTAAGGGCCTGGGTAAGCCTGCCCAACAACTTGCTGCCCAGCTGCAACAACAGCGGCGGCAGTATGCCGTAGAGCATCTGCACAACGGTGATAGGCGGGAAAAAAGTTCCCTGGGGATTAATCACAAAGGCAACGATGTCTTTTACGAAACCCACGGCGGCTCCGACCCAGGGGCCCAACAGCAACCCGGCCAGCATGGTGGGCACCGGGCCCAACCCCACCCTTGCATAGGGCAGCTGAATGGAGAAAACGGTCAACACAATGCCCAGCGCCACAAACAGGCCAGCCAAAACCAAGGTGCGCAAATGTTTCAGTCGCGACAAATAAAAAACCTCCCTTTCTGAGGGCAGGTTTACGTCCGGCCCCGGAAAGAGGGGTATCCATCCAAGGCGGCAGCGGACGCAGTGCTGCACCGCAGGACAAGCCTTTCGTCCGGAAGCGACATCCCATCTCCCGGCACTTGACGCGCAGCACCTACTCTGCCTAACAGGGCGAGTATAACACAACAGTCCTGCAGATACAACGTCTGAAACTAGCGAACTCTGCCGGGCACGGGAAAGATGACAAACTCCGCCCGCCCGATGATGTCGGTCAGTTGAACCGGCCCGAACTGACGGCTGTCCCAGCTCCCCGCCGGCCGCCGGTTGTCGCCCAGCACAAAAATCTCTCCCGGTTCAATCAGCCGGGGGCCGTAGTTTTCGCCGGCTTCAAAATCTATGTACTGTTCCTAAACAAACTGGTCATTTACATAAAGTTTGCCGTCCTGTATGGAGATGGTGTCGCCGGGCAGCGCCACCACCCGTTTAATCAATTCCCGTTGATGCCCGTAACGGTCGGTATAAAAAACCACGATATCTCCATAGCTGGGATCCGAAAGGTTGTAGACAATTTTGTTTACTGCCACCATTTGTCCGTCAGCCAGTGTGGGGACCATGGAGCTGCCATCTACAACGTAAAAGGCCATGACATTGCCCCGGATGAGCAGGGCAAGTACCACAGCAATGGCCAGAGACCTTATCCAACTCCACAATTCTTTTTTATTCACCGGTTTCCCCTCCCGGCCCGGCAATTAAGCAAATCAGAGCGGTTTTATCATCAGCAGGCGGTGCTCTCCCGGCCCGAAGTAATCGGGCATCACTCCGGAAGAGGCAAACCCCAGCTGGCTATACAGTTCTATGGCTACCTTGTTGGCGGGAGCCACCGTCAAATGCACGCGGCGCACTCCAGCTTGCTCCAGGGCATCCAGGCATTTCTCCATCAGCTTCTTTCCCAATCCCTGGCCCCGGGCCCGGGGCCTGACAGCCATGCTGATAATCCAACCCCTGTCCCGCTCGCCCTGTTCTATGGCAGCCGCCGCATAACCCAGCGGTTCTGATTCGTCCAGGGCAATGTAGGAAACATTGCCAAACAGTACGGGTATCATCTTGATAAAGTAAGGGCTGTAACCGCTGTCAAAGCTTTCTGTCTCGATGGTCAACAGGTGGTGGAAATCTTCCGGCTGCAATGTGCGTAATTCCGCCATGGTTTTCCCTCCCTGTCTGCCTATATACTATACCACAAAAGACCCCCCCCGGTCACCGACTGGGCCCCTGTTTCCGGAGCATGGCCAGCACGCGGCTGCGCCCCGGAGCCAGCACCTGGGTGCCGAAAATCAACAGCGACACCACCAGCAACAGTGCTTCCAGCTTGCTGCCAATCAACAGGTAGTAGCTTGTGTGGCGCTCCATGGCAAACCGGGCAGAAACAACCCCCGTTTCTCCCTGACCCAAGCGGGCGATGACCGTGCCGTCCCGGTCGGCGATCAGGGAGATTCCGTCTTCATTGGCCACCACCACCGGCAGGTTGTACTCCAGCGCCCGCAAGGGGCCGTAGTGGCTGTGGATGCGCCGAAAAATTGAGCCAAACCCGCCATCGTTAAAGGGGGCCAGTATTATCTCCGCCCCGGATTGTTTCAGCCGGGCCACGGTGGGGCTGCTGTTCAAGTCGTAACACACGGCGATGCCCAGGCTGCCGTAAACGGTGTCAATCGCTTCAAACTCCCGGCCCGGCTGTACGGTGCCCGTTTCCGCAAAGGGTACCAGGTTGCGCTTGCGGCTGGCGCCGATGATGCCGCTTCTGTCCACCACCAGGGCAGTGATATAGGCCACCGTTTCATCGCCCTCAGCCCTGTACTCCATCACCACCGGCACGACGATGCTGTCCAGATGTTCTGCCAGCTCCACAAACTTGTCGCCGGGGTACTGGGGATGGTCAGGTGTGTAAAATCCCACAGGCACTTCGGCAAAAACGTGGATGTCTGCCGGGTGCTCTGCCGCCAGCGTTGCGTAGCGCTCAAACACAAACTCCACATATTCGTCGCCCTGCAGCGCCGTAGTCTCTCCGGCGGTGCTGCCCTGGATGGCGACAATCTTTACACCCCATTTGTCCAGGCTGCTGCCGGACATTGCATTGGCAGTCAGCATCAGCGCCAGCACAACAACCCCGGCAATGGTGGACAGGCGGGAAAAGTTTCTCGTTGCCAGCCCCGCTATTGCTGACAGCAACACCACACCGAGGAAAGGAGCACTTCTTCCGCGGCCTGTGCAACCTT